>NZ_JBOZRT010000104.1:0-126619 GCF_050789165.1 Azospirillum sp. | reverse complement strand
TCCAGCCCGGCTCCGCTACGCTCCGCCGGACTGGACAGGAGCCGCCGAGCGGTGTTTGGCTAACATAGTCTCTGGTGTCCCACGTGGGGGCAGGTCATTGGTACTCATGTCCGAGCAACCCTGCGGCGACCGCATTCGCCATAATGCCTCCAGATGTCAAATGACCGCACCAAGGGTTTCTGACGACCGCTCTGAGCGAGTGATTCCCATATACGGGTTAGCTTCCGCGGCGCTCCGCGCGCTTACCCTAGAGGGTTAATCCATTCACTCTGCACTAGGCCAATCTATGTGGGTAGGCATGCCCATCGCCGCAAGGGTCACTTTCTCGGCTCTCGGTTGTGCGATTTAGAAGCAATAAAAACTATCCAGCTGCATTTCCCGCCGGTCGACCGACTGGCTCAACTTCACCCAGTACGAGCCCGCCGAGGGCCAAGGGCTGGTGCGACACCATCATCGCGTTGCGCGACCGGTTGGTCCGCAACACGACGGTGATGACCCCAATCAACCCGGTCCCGAACCTGACCAAGAAGGACGAGTGCAGGTTCCAGGTCGAGAAGCTGGCAGCGCTCCAGCGGGCGGACTGCACCTACGCCCAGGCCCGTTCGACGTGGCGCTGGTTCTTCAACCACGACTTCTGGGCCGCCATTCAAGAGCAGGCGTTCGCCAAGGCCGAGATGGCAGGGCGCTGCCGTTCTCCGTGGCCATCACCTGCGGTCTGGCCAAGCGGGAGGGAGCGCCGGTCTACGGCACACTCTACAGCGGCGTCGGCGTGCTGCCCAAGGGCTCCGCCCTGCGGTTCACGGTGGCCAACACCAACGTGCCGCCGCCGTACAACAGCATTCGCAGGATCGTCCAGAACAAGGGCGACGACGCGCGGGCGGCCGGTCAGATGGGCTGGCAGCAGGACAACGGCGGGATGGAGCGCTGGACCGGCACGGTATACCGCGGCGACCACAGCATGGCGTGCCAGATCCACCGGGGCGGTGTCGTGCTGGCTGAGACGGTGCACCGGGTGCGCATTCGCGATGAGGCCCGGCGCGGCTTCTTCCGGCACCCGTGGGTGTAGCCCGCGCTTGCCTGCGCCAGCCCGTGGCCCGGGGGTTGATCGCATCCGATCGGGATACGGGTGCTGGCGGCTCAGGGTGGTCGATGAAAGGAATATCGCTCCCAATCAAAGGCTTAGTTGCCGGATTCCGGGAGAATCATTGACTCTAAAGAGAACGCCCGCGGACACCGCCTTCGTCAGCCGCGCCGACCACGAGCACCCGGCGGCTTCAGCAGCGCCAAGCAGATGGACAGGCTGCCCTCATCGGTGCACGCCTCAATCGGCCGCCGATGACCAAGCTGCGGGTTCGTCGAGCGCATCCACAGGTCGGCCTTGGCCCCCAGCACTCGTTCGGCCTCGTGTCGCAGGCGTTCCCGGCATTCCTCGGCTCGGGCTTGGCGTTCACCCTCGGCTATGAGGCGCGCCTGCTCAAGGCGTAGCGCGTGGTGGGCACGGGTGAGCTGTTCGGCCGTCATCATCTCCAGGCTGACGGCGGCCACGCCGTCCAGCAGACGCAAGGGCGTGTTCAACCACCACCGTGCCTCCTCCGGGCCGAGGAGCGTCACGGCGCGCTCAGAGAGCTCCTGGAGGCGCTGGGCACCGGCCTGTCGGGCGGCCGCTTCCGCCTTCCTGGCCTTCTCCTCGTCGGCCAGCCGCCGCTCCTCGCGGCGAAGCTCCCGTTCCTGTTCAAACGGCAGCCCGAGCAGGTTCTCCTCGACGGGGGCTCCGGGTTCACGCATCCGGCGCAACCGCGTCAGGTGACGCCATATCTCCGTGTGCCCCCAGTCCCCCAGCGCGGCCATCTCCTCAGGGGAACGGTCCAACCCCGCGTGCCGGGTGCGCATCCACCGATCCGGGTCGTCGGGGTGTCCCTCGGGCAGTTCGGCCAACAGCGCGACCAGCGTCTTCCGCAGGCTGGCCACCCGCCCCCGCTCGGCGGCAAGGTCCTTCAGGCGTTTGCGGGCGTGCTCGAGCGTGTGCTGGTAGTCGGCGATCGACCAACGCCACCGGATGTGATGGAGCAGGTTGGACGCCTTCAGCGTCTCCAGGTAGGACTCAATGGCTTCATAGGGCGATCGAAACCCGGGGAATTGCTCCCGGACCGCCTGCGCCAAGTCCTCGCTGACGAAGCCGGTGAACTCCCGCCGGACCAGACCAGCATCACGCAGCACCTTCAGGACCTCCTTGGTCTGGAAGCCCAGTTGGACGCAGATGTTCTCGGTGAGCAGGAAGGCGCTCACCACAACCGACTGCCACGCGGCGTCGCCGACAGCGAAACAGGCGCCGCCGTCCACCGGCACACCGACGAGGTGCTCGAGCCCAGCGTCGCGGATCCGGGCGATGTACGGCGCGGTCGCCGGGGTGCTGGCGGGCCGGTCACCGGCCTGACGGTACGCCAAGGCGAGCCGCTGCACGTCAGCGTTCCGCTTGGCCTCCCGGCGCTGCCGGTCGCGCTCCTGGCGCGCCCGCTCTTCCGCTTCCCGCCGTTCAGCGGCGGCCCTCAGTTCGGCGGTTGCCTCGTCCCCGTACCGGTTGAACAGCCACGTGCGCGGGGCCGAGTAGAGGATGGCGTCCACCACCTCGTGCTTCGGCGCGTCGTGCGCCACTCGCCCCAGGTCGATCTCGATGGCGGCCAGCTGGCGCTCGCGGATGAGCGCGATCTTCTTCGGCCCGCAGACGTGAGTGACGGCGACCTCAACGAGGAGCTCGTGGTCACCCCTGCGCGCGATCAGGTCCGGCCGCATGCCGTCCATCCCCTTCTCGAGCACCACGCTGTCGGGGCGGAACAGCGCCTCGCGGCGGACGAGGCGTTCCTGGTCGGCGTGCTGGGCCTTCACGGCGGGGGTGGCGACCACGCCATGCTCGGCGATCACCTGCTTCGCCAGCTTGTGCAGGGCAGTTTCTGTGCCGCCGGAGCAGTTGGTCACCGTGTAGTGTGCGAAGTGGTGCGCAAGGTCCTCGCCTTTATGGGCGACCAATTTGCTGTCGCACTCCGGGCAGGCGCAGCCACACGCCAGCCCGGATGGCACCTCTGAGATGTGCAGGATGCGTCCGTCCGTGGCCTCGCCGTAGGCCAGCAGCACCTCGCCACGGCGGCGTCCTGAGGTGCTGGGGGCAGCTCGGACGGGACAGGTAAGCATCGGGCGGCCTCAGGAAACGCTCTCAGGAAGCCCGTGAACGGCGTAGTCGCGCGGTGCGGCGGGCGTGCCGAACCGGGTGTGCGCCGACCACCAGAACACGCCGGATGCCCTGACCTTGAAATGTCCACGGACGATGTGCGCCCGGACCTCGCGCTCATCGACGCCACCTCCGGCACGACGGGCGGCGCGCAAGCGCCGGGACAGGTCGAGCGACACCGGCCGCAGCGGCACCAAGCCGGGCTTCGCCTTCCGCTGGCGAGCACGGTTCAGCTTGGTTAGGTCCTCGTTCTCGCCGACTTGGACCGCGTTCCGGCTGTTGATGAGCAGCAGGAGTGCAACGAGTTCGCGGCACCGGACCAGCCGGGTCGTGGTCCGCTCGGACCCACGCTCGGGCTGGAGAGCGCCGTACTGGTCCATCGGGACCATGCGCAGCCGGTCGTCCAACCCGATGATGGCTGCGAAGTCCTCGTCCGAGAACGATCGGCTCAGGGTTGCGGTGTCACCGTTGTCGGCACCGGCGCCAGGCTCAGTCTTTTCAAGCACCGCCTTCAGCTTCTCCGGGTCTGCCGCCGTCTCTCGGTGGTAACGAACCATCTCCGCGATATCGGGGTTGGCGAGGAGGTCCGCCGCCCGGACCTCCTGGTCCCATCCGATGGCCAGCGCGTACGCCTGGATGCTGATGGTGCCGTCCTGGCGCCCGCGGGCGAACGGCACCGCGATGGCGCCGTCCTGCTGCTCGAGGACGAGCCAGCCACGGCGGGATGCTGACTGGTCGTCCGGCGTGGCCCACTCCACCCAGGTGAGCGGGTGCGGTGCGCGGGCCCGATGCAGCGCTGCCAACATAGAGGCGGGCTTGGTCGACATCACCTGGTGTGCCGCCGCCAACACATCCGCGCCGATTTCGAACCGGCCGCAGCGCGGGTTGGACAGCGCCTCAAGGGCGACATGGAGCCAGAGCCCCTGACCGTCGCCGGTGCGCGGAGACAGCGCGATACGCTTTCGGTGACGTCCCAGGTCGCGGTCTTCGGGATGGGCCTTCAGGTACCCGCCGATGAGCTCAATGACGGTGTTGGCGAGATGCACGACATCCTCCTGAAGGCCTGCATGGTGGAGGTCAACAGCTGACCGGGTTGGCCCAGTTCACCCTGTCCAGCCCGGCCTTTCGGAGCAGGTGTTGAGCGCCGTGCTCGGGGGACACCGGCAGGCGCAAGGCGCCGATCAAGGCACGCAGCTGGTCGCGTGACGGCAGGCTGCCCTCCCACTCTCGCTCGTTTAGCTCGTCGTGGACCCGCTTCTCCTCGCCGTATAGGTCACCCTCCTTCATGCCCTTGGCCATGAGGGCTTCCTGCCGGGCCTTCTCCCCGTCGGACAGCACCGTCAGCTGCTTGATGAAGCGGCCGTCGGGCCCGAACAGGTTGTGGTGACAGAGCATGTTCAGCACCACACCCTCATCGACCACGCACAGGATGATGTGCGTCTCCCCAGTGACGCCGGGAAGGCGGTCCACCGCGCGCCGGGCGAACGCCACCCAGTCCGGCCACGGGATCTCCGACCAGGAGGTGGCGCCTTCCGGCCAAACGTAAGCCAGTCCGTCCTCCATGACGGCCTCCCGGTCTCAGGCCACGCTTTCGGGGAAGCGGTCTTCTTCCCCGATGCGCACAGCGCGCTGGCGCAGGACGGTCATGACGGCCTCGTCCAGCTGGCGCCGAACATCGGCTTCGTTCACCGGTTCGAACCAGGGGATGAGGCGAGACGTGATGTCCTCGACCTCGTGCCGATCACGGGGCAGCCAGTGCGGTGGGCACTCCGGCGTGTCCTCCGGCGGCTCGCCCAAAATCCTCCGCGCAGCCGCGGCCAGCTGTTCGCGGGCCCACCCGCATTCCCGGATCTTGGCCACCTCGCCGAGCGCACGGATCGCTTCGCCGCGGTCGATGAAGCCGTCGGCAACCACCTCGCCGTAGATCGCCATCGGGTTCTCGGTTGGGGACTTCAGCCAGCTTGCGCCTGTTGCGCCGGTCATCGACGACATCTTGGTGCAGACGCTCCACTTCGCGCGGACGTGCTTGTCGTCAAAGACGCTGGGCGGCCGGTAGAAGGCGGTGAAGTTCGCGACCAGCCGGATGCTCTTGGGCAAGGACACCGAGTCCCAGGCCAGCACGACGTGCTCCTGCGGGATGAAGCCGTCGTCCGGCAGACCCGATTCGACGGTGTCCATGAACATGCGCCCGAGGTCCGCATGCTGTTCCAGAACGTCCGCATCGGGCCACTGGATGCCGGGTTCGACGCGGTGGAGAACCTCAAACTTACGCATGAGCACCTCGGTCATGATCGGGGACGTCATCATACCCGGTCCGGAATGCGATCCCCAGTGGTGAATGCGGCGCCCCGCACACCGTCATCAGCCCAGGTCCGCGGGAACGAAGACGACCTCCCGCTTCGCAGCGCCGGGGTCCGTGAGCTTGGGGAAGAAGGCGATGACCGCCACCTTCACCCGGCCGAAGCGGGAATCGGCGTCGTAGGTGGCGTGCAGCGCCATGTGCCCCCGGCGCTCGACCGCCTGCACGTCGGCGAGCAACGAGGTGTAGATCTCGCGCTTCTTCACCGGCTCGTCGAGCCCCATCGGGTCATGAAGCGCAGAGCGGTAAAAGCCCAGGTTCTCGCGTAAGCTGGCGATTGCTTCAGCCGCGTCCGGCGTGCACCGGCCATCGTCAACCAAGTAGGCGTTGCAGTTAAGCAGGGTGGCCGCCTGCGGCTGCGTTTTCAGCGGCACACAGGGCACTCCCATCTTTCCCTCGAAGAACCGCATGGTCTGGAGAAGCGATTCGTCGATGCAGCGGCCCGGTCGGGGACGATGGAAGTCACCTTCCTTGAAGTCGAGCGCCACCGCCACCCGGTCCAACGTCTCGGTGCTCACCACCTCGCCGCGCTCGATCCGCTCGACCGTCGACAGGGAGACGGCCGCGAACTGCGCCAAGGTCTCCTGCTTCCAGTTCCGCGACCGGCGCCACGCCGTGACCAGTGCGGCAATTTCTTGGGGCGATGGGATGAACAGCGCGTCCCGGTCGTCCATGTCGTTGGTGCCGCCGGTGAAGCTCGGATCGTAGAAACCCATCATGGTCTCCATGGTCATCAGGTGCCAGGGATGATGACGTGCCGGATCGAACCAGAGGAGGCGGGAAAACCCTTCAGCAACCTGGATGTGCTTCCGGCCGCCACCCTGGGCAGGTAGGCCCCTCACCTCCACAGGGTTCTAACGCCGCCAAGCCATGTTCAAGGTTTGGCGAGTGCGCCGACAAGGACACGGTTGCCGCTCTCCCGCGCCATGCTGGCGGCGGACAGGCGTTTCCCGCCCACGTTGACCTCGGTGGTGGGGTTGGCTCCGGCCTTGATGAGTTCCTTGGCGACGGCCGCGTTGCCGACCGCCACAGCCAGCATCAGGGGCGTCCCCCCTTCCATGGCGAGCTGACGTTCGACCTGACCCCAGTTCATGGGGATCTGGTCCTTCGAGATCCGCATGGGCAAGTCCGGGCGCGCTCCAGCAGCAAGCAGGGCTGCCGTCACTTCGGGATGGCCAGAGTGAACGGCGCGCAGCAAAGGGGTGAGCTGGTCGCTGCGCCAATCCTGTGTCCGCGCCCCCGCCTTGAGGGCAGCGTTAATGTTGGCCATTACGACCTTCGATTCCCGGACCAGATGGTGCAGAACACTCTCCCTGAAGGCGTCCACGGCGTTGGGATCGGCGCCCCGTTCAAGCAGAAGGCGGAACACCGCTGGTGGCGCCCCGGCCGCGGTCATCAACGTCGTCTTGCCCTGCGGGTAGACTTCCTTCGCCGAGGCTCCAGCATCGAGCAGACGACGAACCAGCACGTGGTCGGCATCCTTCGACATGATCGCGTAGAGCAGCGGTGAGCCACCGGCGAGAAGGTTGCCGGTCTTCTCCGGTGAGTATCCCTCGGGCTTCGCCGCGGTCGCACCGGCATCGAGTAGGGCGTTGACCATCTTGGGGCGGCTGTGACTCACCGCCCGCGTCAGAGGCGTCATGCCGGTCTCGTCATCCGGGATGTCGACGGATGCGCCATTGCGGAGCAGGTACTCGAAGACCTTCTCGGCGCCGTGGTCGGTTGCCATGTAGAGCGGCGTAAAGCCCATCGGCCACAGGCGCTCGTTAAGGTCGGCACCGGCACGGTGGAAGAGGATGAAAACACCAAGGTTGTCGGTGCGCGCGGCCGCGAAGAAGGCATCCTTGTCGATGCCGACGCCGATTCGCGTGAGCTCCTTCCGTGCCGCGTCGGAGGACAGCCGAGCCGCCTTCGCCGCGTCATAGGACGGCAGGGTGATGCGTGGCGCCGCCGCCTGCTTGAGATCGTCCTCGAGAGTCTTCGGCTTCCATGACGACGCCAAGGACCGAGCCTGCGCCAGGGCGCCCGGCACCATGCTCGCCTCGACGTTCGCACGCTGTTGAGAGGCAGCGTTGGCGATGGCGGGCGCGTCGGAGCCGGAGGCGAGATTGAACCACTTGTGAGCCTCAACCAAGTTGCCCGTCATGCTGGCCGCGAAGCCCGCCAGCAGCTGCGCGTAGGGCATTCCCCGGTCCGCAGCCGGACGCGCCCAGGTGAGCGCCGCAGCAGGGTCCTGGCGACCGAGATCGCCCGAGAGGTGGAGCGCAGCCAGCCGTGCGTTCGCCTCGACTTGCCCTTCGCGCGTCGCCTTCTCCAACCACACGGCGGCTTCCGGCGGGTTCTTAGGGGCTCCGGTGCCATCGGTGAGCATGGCGGCGAGGCCGACCATGGCCTCAGGGCTGCCGCCCTCCGCCGCCCGTCGCATGAACGGGTAGGCGGCGGAGGGATTCTTGGGAGTGCCTTCCCCGTTGAGATAGGCAACGGCGACGAGGCAGCTCGCGTCGGCGTGGCCCTGCTTGGCAGCCTCCAGCAACCACCGCATGCCATCCGCCGGGTTGTTCGGAAAGCAGAGCCCGGCAAACTTCAGCTGGCCGAGCTGCCACTGGGCCTCGGCGTTGCCACCCTTCGCTCCGCCCTCGACCTTCAGGGCGTCGCTGCAATCCCCCTGCTGTATCTGCTGCACGAGGAACAGGAACTCGAGCTTGCGCAGGCTCCGCAGGCTTCTCTCGGCCGCAGCCCCGCGCTCCTCGATGACGGCGATCTCGCCCTTGGAGGCCTTTTTGCCGAACAGGCTTTCAGCGGAGGAGGGATCCGGCAGTACCACCGACAGCATGAGCGCGGAAGCGAGTTTCCAGTTCACCGCAAACCCCCATCATTGACGGCGACCACCCGGGTCACCCGTTGCAGCGCCCGTAGCTGACAATGACCTTGTCCATGAGGCTCACGGTCTCGATGAAGAGGCTGCCGTCCTGGGTCATCTTCGCCCCCTGGACGCCGGTCGCGAAGTCGATGTTGGAGAAGGCCCCGCTCTGCTGGACGGTCATCGGATACCAGTCACAGGGCTTCGTTCCGCCACACCGGCCGTATTGGTTGCTGTCCGTCCGCAGCGTGACGAAGCTGGTGGTCGGGTCAGTAGGAACGCAGCCGGTCGGATCGCACGTCTGACGGCTCTGGAAGGTGCAGCGCACCTCGGCCGACCACACAGCTGTCGGAAGCGTTATGACAGCGATCGCGAAGAGGAGGCTGAGCGTCTTCATAGCTCAAAACGCTACCCTCATGAGGCGAAGCAGACAACAGCCGTTCGCATCCTGAGGGGCGGATGGTTCGCTGCCACACGAAGTGGCGGCGACGGCGGCAAGACCTACCGCCGTTCAGGGGCGCCCAGTGCATTTTCCGGCAGGCTTCAGCCTCCGGAAGAGATGGCCGAGGAACTCTACCACGGTGCGCACCTGCCCGCCGAGGATGAAGAACACGGCGGTCATGATCACACCCCACGTCCACGAGCCAAAGAGGAAGAAAAGGGGCATGAACAGGTACAACACCGAAGGTGGACGGCAGACGCTGGCCTGCGGAAATCTTATCGCAAAGCCCTACCCTCTTCATAACGCCGAAACTCTGTGGACGCCCGGTGCACAGCCCCGAGCTGATCGCACAGGTTCTCAAGGTCGCGTTCGCTCAAGGACGGATAGCCGAGATCAAGACGGAGCTTGTCCGTGCCGGACGCATGCAGGCCGCGGGCATGGCTGGCGATGTCCACAAGCAACGCCGCGCAACGTTGGGCCGGTTCAGCGTTCGGCCCGCAGACCCGTCCGAGTGATATCGCCAGCTGAGCCGCCTCCCACGCCACCGTGTCGATGTTCACCTCCCGCGGCTCGGTCGTCAGCGGGAAGTCTGGGCCGCGGCGGCTCGAGGTCTCGGCGATCCGGGCGGCCATGACATCGGGATTGAACCCAATCCGCAGTTCCCCAGTCAGCCCGACCGAGCGGCGAGACCGCCCACCATCGAACCAGACCGCTCCAACCAGCTCGTTGCGCTCGTTGAACCTCATCACCGCGGGCGCAATTGTGCGCGACGTCAGCACGCCACCGGCGTAGCGAAGAACGGTTGCGCCGTGTCGGGCAACCGAGACCTGGGTGAATTGCTGGCCTTCTGCCCGCATCTTGGCGGCGTACTCGGGCGATACCGGCCGGACGCCGCCAGGACCGACCTCGTAAGCGACCGTCGTTGCCTTCGAACCCCAGGCCCCGGCATCCAGATCCGCTCTGGCACGTCCGGCGATGGTCCGGCCGACTTTGCCAAGCAGGCCGCCCAGCTGCTCTTTCAGCGTCGGGGGCGATAAAAGGCCATGCTGCCCCCGAAGGTCGCGACGCAGCTTGCGTTCGCGGCGTCCGGCAAGAACGCCATGGACCTCTTCGGCGACCAACGCCGCCGGAAACAGGACCAGGGTGGCGGTGGCTGGCCCGGCTGCCAGCGCGACGGCTCCAACCGCGGTCAGCAAGAGCCCGGCATCACGGACCAGGTACTTCCAGCTGCGGGCGCGGCGGACGGCGTCCTGGTCGGCGTGCGCCTCCTGTTGCTGATCATTGCCCTGCGTCATCGTTCAAGCTCCCGTGCGACCGGCCTGCCCCCAAATGTCGGTGCAGGCCAGGCAAGGGACGTGATCGGAACTGCAACGGTTCGGAGAGTGCGGCGCACCGTACGGATGCCGCCGAACCGATCAGGAGGGCGGCTCCGCTTGAGCGCAGATGTACGTCGCGCGTCAGCCTTGACGCCGTCCTTCGTCCCATGCGCACAATGAAAACTGCCCCATCATCGGCCTGGCAGGGCCTCCGGGGCGGTTTCCATTCAACTGATGCCTAGGAATCATGATGCAGGTCAGCAGTGATTTCAAGGGCCGTCTCGCGGTGAGATAGCCCATGACCAAGAGCTTCAGGACCAAATCCAGAGGCACGCGGCGCGGTGACTTGAGCCATGTTGTCAATGTTGTCATGGCTCAGGCACTTCGATCCGGCAAACGGCACCGGATTTCCCGCGCCGCTCAGGCTGAGATTGCGGAGCGGGTGCTAGCCGCGCGTTTGCCGGTGCTGGCCGATCTGACGGCCATCGTTCAGGTGCGCGGCGGTCAGCTCACCGATCCGCAGATCGGGGCCATCGCCGCCCTGCTGTCACACCTCGTCCATTGCGACATCCTGGCTGAGACTATTACTGACTGGCTGCGGGAAGCCGGTGCCCAACCCGGAACAGCAGAGGCATGGTTGCAGTCTCCAGCCGGTCACGACTGCCTCGCCAGAGCACGCGCCGCTCAAGACGATCACCTCGTCGAGGTCCGGCGCGATCACAGCATCAAGTCCCTGAAGCTCATCTTCGCCATCACCGACCACGAGGCAGAGAGTCTCAGTCTTGCCAAGCTCATACCCGAGCGGATGCGTTCTCGCCTTCGGCGCCGTGCGGAGGGCTCGCGCCCTGCCGCCGAACACGCCACCACGAGGCCGGAGCACCCCCGGGAAAGACAAGTAGCAGAGGCGCCCCGTTCTACCCATTACAGGAAGATGGCGAAGGACGAGGTCGACAAGGCCGTTGCTGCCGTCCGGCAGGCCGCCGGTACAGCTTCCGCTGAGCCTGGTGCGAAGCCTTGGGAGGATCTCGGAATCAGTCGGGCTACGTGGTTCCGGCGCCAGCGCGCGGCCGGTGAGACAAAATATGAGACTCCGTCCGACCCTATCGCGTACGCGCGCGATATTTCTTTTATACATACGGTCGCACCGAGTCTCACTCGGAGTCTCACGTCGCCGACGCAACCGCCCAAGTCGGCCTTCCCGACCTCGGAGGCCCGGCAGCTGGCGGCATTGGCCGACCGGCACGGAAGGCGATGGTCAGGCGGCGCCAAGGGCTGGCATGAACCGGAAAGCTGGTTCGACCCTCCCGATCGCCCCATGGCCGACCAGGATCAGGCCGAGTACGAGGCAGCCGTCGCTGCGGCTCGTCGGGCAGAGTGGCGGCGACAAGGTGTCCATACGTCGCGTGCACGCAAGGCGGCGGGTGTCCTGTCGGTCCCACATATTCCAACAGCTTCACCCGATCCGTGCTCATGCCCGAAGCGCGTAACACCGGCGGTCTGGGAAGCGGTGCCCGTTCCGTTGCGGCAGCGTGTACGACGCCTTACCGGAAGGTTCTTCGCGCAGGGCGAAGGGCCAGACGCGGCGGTGGCGCGCGCAGTCGAAGCCGTGCGTCGCATGGATGCGATTTACGTCCGCGTGATGGACGCAGCCCCCGATGCCAACCCTGATCGAGTGCGATGTGAAGCCGATGCCCGATGGCGCCAGGCGACCGACGTCGCCGTAGAGGCAATTCTGGCTGTGCTCGCCGCAGACCGTGAAGCGGCTGCTCACGAGGCTGAGGTTCAAGCGGCGGCCATGGAGCGAGCGGCTCATCTGCTGTCCAAGGCCCAACCACCAATTCCTGCGTACTGGTGGGAGGCTACGCTGGTTGCGGCCGCCCGGTTGTTGCGCGAGCGGCCTCGACTCGGTGTCGCGGAGTTGGCTCCGACGGCACTCGCGCAGGCGACTGCCGGTTCGGCAACGTCATCTCCGTGAGCTTGGGGAGAGAGGACAGCATCCCCGCTGATGTTACCCTGGCGAAGCTGAACGCGGATGGTGGTGACGGCACCCGTGCGTGAGGGAATGAACGGAACAAGGTCTGCGTCCTCACGTCGGCGAAGCGGGACCGCCGACCGCCGACGAAGCGAGCCTGCGGAGGTTGCCCAGCACGGCGGTCGCCGCCTCGTCGGCAGGGATATCCCAGCAGGCTGCCAGCGCCTCGCGAGCCACGCCAACCTCACCGGGGCCAAGCGGCTTGCCACCGATCGCGGCAAACGGGCCGTCCGTCTCGGTTAGCACGCGGTCCCGGGGCATGGCCGCAAGCAGGTCGCGCCCGCGCTTGCCTGTCACCATTGCCGGGCCGACCGAGAACCAGCAGCCCATGGCAACGGCGCGCTGGAGCTCGGCCTTGGTGCCGGAGAACCAGTGCAGCACTGGGACACCCGCGTCGGAGTGGCGGGCCAGCACGTCCAGGACCTCGGTGGCGGCGCGGCGGCTGTGGATGGAGAGGACGCGCCCGCCTACTCGGGCCGAGGCGGTCAGGACGTGTTCAAAGACGCTGACCTGCTCCCGCCAATGCGGCTTGCACTCCGGGCTGCCATCCAGGCCAACTTCGCCGACGTATCGGGTCTCAGGCAGCAGGGCGTCGAACAGAGGCAACTCCCCGATGCGTTCGTGGGCGAGCTGCGGATGCAGGCCCAGCGCCGTGCGGATGCGGTCATGGCCCTTAGCAAGCGCGGCCGTCCCACGCCATGCCTTGGGCGTCGTCGTTACCGACAGGATGTAGGCCCCGGACTCCGCACAGCGCCGGGCGGCGCCGACGGGGTCCGGGTAGAGGTCGAGATGGCAGTGGAGGTCGACCGCGGGTGCGCTCACGAAATCAGGCCGATGCTGGTAAGGTATGCCCTCACCTCTGCCATGCCGCGATGGGCGACGTCCAGCAGGGCATCGCGCTCCGCCCGATCCACGGGGAGCGGACCGGCCAGGGGCACCCAGCGGGCGAGGTCAGCGGTCGGCAGCCGCCGGGCGGCCAGCACCATCGCCATCAGGTCGTCCGCCGCCTCTTCCATCGGCAGGACCGCCGCAAGGTTCTGGCTGACGGGGTCGTAGGGTGTCCGGTCCGCCATCCCGGCCGCTTGGAAGGAGGCGCGCCGGATCAGGCAGGGGACGCACTTGCCGCACTGCTTGCCGGTCCGCTTCCACTTCCCGCAGGACACCGTGTCGTGCGCCACCTGGGCCAAGGTCGCTTGGTCCGCGCACCCCCGGAGCATCTCGCCCTTGGTCCTCAGGGCGTAGGAATTGGAAATCCGGACCGGGATCCCGAGGACGTCCAGAAGGCGTTGCATCAGCCCCAGGAAATGCGGGTGGGTGGTGCGAGTGCTCAGCGCGCCGATTCGCCTCGTCGTCAGCGGCGGGTTCAGCGCGATGAGACCGTTCTCCGGCACGAAGAGATCCACCGGCGCGACCGCCATCCTGTGCTGGGCGAGGGTGGCCGCCACCAAGGCGCCGTAGGCGATGAAGTTGAAGCTGCGCGTCCGCATCTGGACATCGTTCGGGATGCCGAGTTCGGACTGCGGGTTCGCATTGGCGGCGAAGCGCGAGACTCTCGCTGGGAGCCGCGCCCAGACACACTCCTGCCGCTCCGCGTCGCCCCTATAGGAATGGCTGATCAGAAGCGGCCTGCGGCCCGCTGCGAGGAGGTCGAGGACGCCGACGGCGCTGTCGAGGCCGCCCGAGAAGAGGCAGACGCCATCGTGCCCGCGAAGGCGAATGCGGTTGCCCCGGTGTTGCGGGGTCGGGCGCTGCGGGCCGCCGCCCAAGAACTCGAACGTCCACTGGTCGCCGCTCAGGAAGCGGAGCGCCTCCTCCAGGAGCGGCCGCAGCGGCGCCCAGGGGACGGGGTTGGCGAGCGGGATCCGGAGGCGGAGGTCGCGGCTCCAGCCGTCGGCCGCCTCGTCCCGGTCGGCGAAGGTGTCGGCGGCCGTGACGGCCATGGCGACGGTCAGCAGGTCATGGGCGCGTTCGGGGACGGAAACGCCGAGGCGGCGCACCGCGGACCGCACCGGGCCGCCGATGGAGGCGGTCCGCCGCCGCGGCGGCGTGCTCCCGTACATGAGAACCGGGACGACGCCCGGGCTGCCCTGGGGAAGCCGCTTGTCGATGTGGTGGAAGATGATGTCGGTCACTGGTCGTACGCCTCCCACTCGGCCCAGATGTCCGCGATGGCGCGCAGCTGGACCGCCTCGACCATCCGCCCATTCAGCGTGCGGACGTTCCCAGCGAGCAGGGGCGCCATGTGCTTGTCGGCCGCGGAGCGGACGAGTTCGCGCATGGCCTTCTCGGCCTGCTCGACCCGCCCGGCGGCGGCGGCCTTGGCGAAGGCGTCGCGCGAGTCCAGCACGATCTGCTCATAGATGCACTGCGTCACGTAGGCCAGCATCATGTCGACGATGATGTCGTCGGTGATGTTGTTGGAGTCGAACTCCTCCATACCCTCAAGCGCCTCTGAGAGCGCCTCCAGCATCGCCACCCGGATGCGGTCCGCGTCACCGTTCGGCGGGAGCAGGGCGTCTACGAGAGCCTCAATGACGAGGTCGGTGTCGCGCCCGTTGAGAGTGGCGAGGTCGATGCCGGGGACGCCGGGATCCCGCCCGTCGCGTAGCGCGGCCATCGCGTCGAACAGGGCGCCGCCGGAGCGCGCCATGGCCCCGAAGCGCCGCGGGCCAACCGTCCGGCCGCCGGTGGCGGTCCGGGCGTAGCGGCCAAGGGCCGAGCGCAAGTCGTCGCGGTCGCCGTCGGACACGAACTGGCCCAGCTTCGTCCGGAAGCCCCGGAAGCGTTGCGGCTCGGGTTCCGGCAACGGCGCCTGGCTATCGCTGTCCGCCCAGGGCGGCACGAGTGGCGAGTTGGTTCCGGGGCCGCGGCTCGAGGTCGAGGTCCCCATCAGCGCGTCTCCCCGACCTTGAACCAGTCCTTGTCCTTGACCAGCGTGCCGAGCCAGGGCGGCAGCTTCTGCGGGTTGGCGCGGCGGATGAAGGCAGCCAAGTCGTTGGCTGCCTGGGCCGACCGCTCCGCCAGGATGAGCGCGCCGTGGAACCCGTCGGGTCGGGTGTTCCAATCGGCGTGGGGGCGGAAGGTCTCGAGCATCGCCTTCATGACGGCCACGCGCTCCGACTCCGGGATGGAGTCGGCCGCATTGTTCGCAGACCGCGAGGAGATCGAGGTGGCGCGGAGCAGCATGCGCAGTCCCTCTGCGGCCGGTTCCGACAGGCCGCCTCTGAGACTGCGCAGGGGCAATGTCTCACGACTCAGGTAGACGAGCGGTCGAAGATTGACGCCTGCCAGCTGCGGCTCGAGGGCGAGCCACTCGCGAATGAAGGCCGCCCGCGGCTTCCATTCCTTCGGGCAGGAATCCTCGAACACCTTGGCGTCCTCATTAAGCAGCTTCGACAGGTTCGCCAACACCTCGGGCTTGCCGTCGTCGGCGGCGTTGATCTCCCGGTACAGGTGGGCTGTGGCCATGGAGTCAGTGCAGCGCTCGAACAGGGCCAGCTTTGCGACGAGCGCTTCGTCCACCGGCATCTCGCGGCGTTTGGCGACCTGCGAGCGCATCCGCACGACGTTCAGCATGCGCTTGACGATGCGGGGGTTGCCCTGAACCTGCTCTTGGCTCACCAGCATCGGCGCCATGCGCTCGGCGATGCCGAAGCCGAGCGCGACGTCGGACGGCGGATTTGGTCCGAGCACGGCGAGCGCGTCCTCCGCGCTGATCGGCTCCTCCTTCCATGCCTTGCGGAGGTTGTCCTCCAACTTGGCGCGCAGGGACTCGACCTTGTCGGCGGGCACGTTCCGCGCGGCCGAGGCGAACAGGAGGAACAGGTAGGCGCGGACCTCCTGGACGCCGAGCGACGGAACGCGCACCGGCACCTGGATCAGCTTGTCCAGGTAGTCGGTGACGTGGCGGTCGCCGGGGTCGTTGAAGTGCTTGGAAACCGAGTGCCGGACCATGTCCTCGTCGGCCGCGACAACGAAGGCGGTGTGGTCCATGAACAGGAACAGACGCAGCGCCTCCAGCGTGTGGATGGTCTGCGGCGGCAGGCAGCGGTCCAGGTTGTCGACGAAGACCACCAGGGTCTTCCCAAGGCCGCGGAGCACCTCCTCGAACTCGTTGCGGAAGGCGGCGATCTCCTTGGGTGGTGTTCTCTGCTTCTCGGGATCCAGCAGCCCCTTGCCGCGCTCCTTGGCCGTCTTTCCGGCCTCCCGCACCGCATCGAGGTCCTCCGCATCGCCGTCACCGGAGATGAAGTCGCCGACTGCCCCGAATGCCTGGTTCAGCCAGCCCATCGTCGGGACGCCCATGGCGATGGCGCCGACCTCGGCGGCCAGACCAAGGGCTCGCATCTTGTTCACGCGGCCGAGCAGGCTCTTGGCCTTCTTGAGGAGGCCCTCATTGTCCTTGGCTGCCTCAAGGAGCGTCGTTGCGATGACCTCCATCAATGCCGCGCGGGAGTCGTCGAACCCTTGGTAGAGCCAGGCGTCGAAGCGGACGACGATGAACTTGCCCTTCCTCTCCTCGGTGGACAGGCCGCCCTCGATCAGGTTCAGCAGCGTGGACTTGCCAGTGCCCCAGGTGCCGAACACGCCAACCGACACCGGCCGCATGGCCGGGGAGCCGACCACGTCCACCACCAGGTCTGCGACCTCGGAGAAGTTCAGGAAGTCCTGCTTCGTATCGACGTCAGCCCACATCCTTGCCTCACTCGCACATCCGTTCAGGCTAATTCCAACGCATATTCGTTGCAAAGCAAAGCTGAAATTTCACTCTTAGAGGATTACTGACCTCGCTTGCGTCGCGTTAGGCGATTCTGACAATCGGCAGGCGCTGCCTCCGCGATACCGCGCCGGAGACATAGATCCCCTATGGCGGACTTTGACTTTAGGGCCGGTGTGAGCAGCGCCCCGCGATCTGTACGTCACGAGACACACGCGAAACCACCAGCGGAATAACCCTAAATGATTGCGCAATCGGAGACGGCTCAGGTAAGGGTGGAGCCGCGCACACCATCCAAGTGAGTTCGCCACCTTGCCGAAGATTCGCGACGCTGCATCAGCCCAGGCTGTCCTGAACTACTGGATGGATGTCGAGGCGCTCACGCCGTCCGTGCTCGAGAAGGACGACGGCCAGGATCGAAGCGTCCGGACCCATCTGGTAACCGCCCGGTCGAATGCCATCGACTGGACCATGGGCAAGCAGGAGCGACGCGAACTCGAGCGCGTCATCAACGTGGTCCGGGTCGGCCTGTTTAAGACAGGTGAGGCAGCCGCGGCGATCGCATCGGCCTTAGGCGTTTCCCCAGATGAGGTCTTCGACGGCAAGGGCGACGGTCGCGACGGCTTCCTGGCCGCCTTCGCCGTCGGTGCTGACGGCAGGCCGGTTCGCGGCAGCCTGAAGGTCACCTTGTTCGCCATGCGGTTCGAGGCGCTAGGCAGGGGTACGTTGCCGAGGACCCATTACGACCGGCGGCAGAACGAGATTGGGGAGGCGTTCGACACCGCATGGGCAGCTGAATCCGCTCCGCCGCTTGACGTGGGTTCGCTGCGCTCGGTCTCTGAGTGGGTCGCTGGGGAGTTGGGGCGGACGCCTCCCCTGTCCCTGGCCAAATCGTCCGCAGCCTTCGCGTCGGTGACGCAGCGCCTCCGGTACGGCGAGGACGACGACCCTGTCGGCATCGTCGACAGTTTCTTGTACGCGGACCTCAATCGGGTCGTGGATGCCGTCCGCGGGGGCCGCTGGGGGGCCGCGCTCGCCGAATACCTGGAGCCGCACGATCTCGACGAGTCCATGAAGCGGGATGCCGACCGCCTGGACACCGTGGCGGCCACCCTTGCCATCGACGAGGTCCCCGTCGGCAAATGGCCATCGCGCGGCCGGGGTGGACACCCGCTGGTGCTCCGCCAGCAGATGGCTGTCAACGCGGCCCTGGCGATGAGGGATGGCGGCCTATTCAGCGTGAACGGCCCGCCGGGGACCGGTAAGAGCACCCTGCTGCGCGACGTCATCGCCGCCGTGTTCGTGAACCGGGCGGTCGCCATGTGCGGTTTTCGCAAGCCCGCAGACGCCTTCAAGAAGATGGATCCCGTCGTCGTCGGACGCCGGGCGCCGCCGGTCTGGGAACTGGACCCGCGTCTGTCCGACCACGGCATCCTGGTCTGCTCGAGCAACAACACGGCGGTCGAGAACATCACAAAGGAACTGCCGGATCTGAAGTCCATCGCCGACTCCTACCGGGCCGCCCCGGCGGCCCTCGACCGCATCGCGTTCTTCCAGGACGTCGCCCGGGCCATCGCGCCCAAGGGACAGGAGGTCTGGGGTCTCGCCTCGGCGGCGCTGGGGAACGGGGCGAACCGCTCGTTCTTCGTGAACCGCTACTGGCCCACGGACGACACGTCGCGCAACGAGATCCTGAAAGACGCCCGGATCACCTGGATGGCCGATCCGAAGCCAGCGAAGGGTGGGCGGTACGTGTTCGCCTACGTCATGGCCGAGGGCACGAAGCATTCGATCAAGGCCTTCGGCCAGCCCGCGGAAGCCCTTGCCGCCCTGCTGCCTGACGTCAAGGGGCGCCGTGGCGTCACCGTGACGCTGGTCGGAACGCGCGAGGAGGACGAGTTCGTCCGCAAGGGCAAGGACGGTGTGGAGCAGGTCGAGACGGAGAGCTACCTGCGGGTGAGCAAGGTCAACCCGCCCGCGGAGGCAGCCACCGGTGTGCGCGACGTTATCCTGGGGCCGTGCGCGAGAATGGACTGGGAGCGCACCGTCGCCGCCTTCAGGAAGGCCGAGGAGCGGGTAGCGCTCTTGGTGAAGGCGACCCGCGTCATCGCCGAGGCGCCCGCCGAGATCGAGCGGACCCGGCGGGCGAGCGAGGCGGCCGAAGCCGACCTGCGCCGCGCAGAGGAGACGTTCGTAACGGCCATGGGAGCCTTGGGCGACGTCGCATTTGAACGGGAGCAGGCAGAAAAGGAGCGCCACTCGGCCTTCCAGCGGTCCTCGCTGGCCCTGGCGGACAGGCCCGGCTTCTTCGCACGGCTGTTCCGGACGGCCTCGGCGAAGGAATGGCAGGCGCGGATCGCTGCTCTCCGCATCGAGGTCGAGGCGGCCGAGCAGGCCTACCGGGAGGGCGAGGCCGATTACCAACGGTTCGCCGCCGCAGGAAAGGCAGCCGAGGATGCGCGCGCCCGGGCGGAGAGGGCATTGGACGAGGCGGCCGCCGCGGTAGAGGCCGCGCGCGAGCGGCTGCGTAAGGCCCGGTCGAACTTCGTGCAGGAGCCACTGTCCCTGGCCGCTGTGTTCGGCATGGAGCGCGAGGAGCGCGAGCAGGCGGCCGTGTGGGTGAGCGAGGAGCTCGACCTTGCCCGCGAGGAGCTCTTCGCCGCGGCGGTCCAGGTCCACTTGGCGTTCCTCGGAGGAGCCAGCGGCCGGGTGGTGGACAACCTGAGGCTCTTCGTCGATGCGCTGCGGGGCGACAGGGATGTGGCGGAAGCGCGCCCGCGGGTCGGCCGCCATCTCTGGAACACCTTCTTCATGACGGTCCCGGTTATCTCCAGCACCTTCGCCTCGGTCGGCCGCATGTTCAGCGACGACTTCGGTCCCGGCGAGCTCGGCTGGCTGCTGATCGATGAGGCGGGCCAAGCTCCGCCCCAGGCCGCCGTCGGCGCGATCTGGCGCGCAAGACGGGCCGTCGTCGTGGGCGACCCCAAGCAGGTAGAGCCGGTCGTCACGATCCCGGGCAAGGTATCGGCCCTGCTGTACCGCCAGCACAAGGTTCCCAACATCGGTTTCGACGTGCGCGTCGGGTCCGTGCAGACGGTCTCGGATCGCCGAAACTCGCTTGGAGCCTACATCGGCGGCCCGGACGGCACCTGGGTCGGCTGCCCGCTGCGGGTCCATCGGCGCTGCCACGACCCGATGTTCTCGATCAGCAACGCGATCTCGTACGCGGGCAGCATGGTCCTCGGCAAGCCGCCCCTGGACACCGACGCCTGGCGCGGCGACATCCCGGACTTCGGCCCCGGCGGCCACCCGAGCGCCTGGTTCGACCTCCGGGTACCCAGCGAGCCGGAGGGCAACTGGGTGCCCGGCCAGGGAGCGTACGCGATGCGCCTGCTGGAGCGCATGGTCGAGCAGCGTGAGGCTGCCGGGCGTCTTGTCGACGGCAAAGGCAAGAGCCTGCGCGGGCGGTACCTGCGAGACGACGGCATGCCTGAGGCATTCGTCATCACGCCTTTCCGCACGGTCGCGCAGTCCATGCGCAGGCTTCTGATCTCACGGGCCGACGTGTTCAGGAGGCTGGATCCCGCCATCGACAAGGCGACGGTGGAGGCGTGGGCGAAGACTCACATTGGCACCGTGCACACCTTCCAGGGCAAGGAGGCTGAGACGGTCCTGCTGGTTCTCGGCGGAAGCGCCGCGCGCCCAGGCGCGGTGGCGTGGGCGGGCAAGACCCCGAACATCCTGAACGTCGCGGCCACGCGAGCGAAGTCGTCCTTCTACGTCGTCGGCGACCTTAGCCTCTGGTCCGGGACCGCCGTGTTCCGAGAGGCGGCATCGCGATTGGAGACCGTCACGGTGCCGGATTTCGTGGCTCTGGCGCCGGATCCCAATCGCGTCGAGCGCATCGACACCTTGGACGGCCACCTGCGCGTACTGGCCGATGCGTTCGGCCGGGCGCAGCGCCGGGTGGCGATCTCGTCGCCGTACCTGACGGACCGAGCCATCCAGGACGACCGGTGCGACGTGCTGGCCATGGCCCGGCAAGCGACCGCCCGCGGCGTCCAGGTCACGGTCTACGTGGACCCCGCGCTGAACGGCGGAGACACGCCGAAGTCCGGTTTCCTGCGCGCCGTCGACCTGCTCGGCGCAGCCGGGGCCGAGGTGGCCTTCGTGAACCGGGTGCACGCAAAAACGCTGTGCGTGGACGACGCGGAGATCGCCGAGGGGTCCTTCAACTGGCTGAGCGCCGTCCGCGACGAGGACAGCGCCTACCAGCGTCTCGAGGCATCGTTCCGCTATACAGGACGCGATGCTGCCCGCTTTGTAACGAAGGCGCTGTCGCGCCTGGACGGTGCGCGGATGGCCAAGCAACAAGTGTTGGCCGAGGCGTAGCGGGGACGGCGAACGGGAAGAAGCTGATCATGGGCGGGCACGCGATAACGGGTGTCCTGGGCAGACCCATGCCCAGATGCCGCTCCAGTGCCGTTTGATCCATCTCACCGTGCAAGGCCTCGACCACCCGGTCCGCTTCCTGGTGACCACAGTGCAGAAGAGTGACGCCCCGTAGGCCGATGGCCTGACCCAAGATCTGCCCGCCGACGTTGCCATGGCCGACGCCGCCTACGACAGCGACCGCCCTCTGTCCTTGTGCCATGCATCCACGGGCGGCACTTCAGAACAGGCACACGGGCACCGGGGAGGCGACAACTATGCCGCGTCAGATCACCATGACCACCGCTGTCGCTCGCGACTGGGCGCGGGTGGACCGCGTTGCAGCCGAGCGCACCCGCAGAACCGTCGAGAAGATCGAGACGCTTGAAGTCGGTGTCGTAGTCGCCGGGATGGCCACCGCGGTTGTCGGCATGGCTCTGTTTCCGGCCTCCATCATCCCGGCCGTCATCGGCGTCGCCGCGGCCGCAGGAGGTATCACTGGCGGCATCTTGCCGGGCCTCGCGGAGCCGCTGGCGCTGCGACGCCACCGCCCCCAGGTCGCCAAGGAACTCGGCCTTCAGTACGCGGCGGCGCCGCGCTTCGGCGCGGCTGCGCGGCTGCTCGACAAGCGCTTTCCGTCGGCGCCTCGGCCGTCGTTGAGCAAGAGCCTGATCACCTCCCTTAGGATGCTGAAGGAGTTCGCGGCGAGAACAGCCAAGTCCGTCACCGCCCTCCCCCTCCTATTCCAGGGCCAGGGTCCGAAGGGTGCAGACCATGCCGCCCGCGTAACGGTCCCAGCCGTCGGCAAGCCCCCAGCTCTGCCAGCCCAAGCGATCAAGGAGGATCTGAGCGCGTCGGGCAAACTCTTCGCGTGCCGTCCACGTCCAGCGGCGGGTGTCGGGGCGGCTCCGGAGGGCGCGGCTGAGCGGGCGGGGCAAGCCATAGCAGCTCGTCCGCATCAGGAAGCCGAGCGCATGCTGACTATCGTCGACGTGGCCATGCTCCTCCAGCGGATCGCCAAGCGCCGGGCTGATGGCTTGCTGATCCCTGACTCGATGCTCGGGCGTCTGGACCGGCATTCCAATGGGAGCCTGAGCGAGTACCTGCTCGCGCTCAACACGCGGGAGGCCGACGACCTGGCTCGCGCAAAGATCGAGCAGATCTCTCGGCTCGTGACCCACGACGACCCGATCGAAGGCGTGCCGACCCGCTGGGCCGTGTCACAGGCGGCCAAGGGCCTCCCCACCGCCGCCCGCTCCGTTGCGCCCAACGTCGAGGGCCCCGCCAACGCAGATTTTTCGGACCGGGTCCGGGGTAAGCTCGCGGAGCGGACGCACCGCCGGGGCCAAGCTATGGATCTCGGCGTGAACCACCAGGACAAGACCGGGACGGCGCTGCATCCTTCGTGATCTCTACCGCGCACCGTGGCGGCCGGTACGCTGGGGCGGACACTGCCTCCTGCACCGATTCCGGCGCTTCGGCTGATCTTCTTGCCGTCGCCTGTGGAGACGACGACATGGTGAGCTCACCATGTCGTCGGCCCAGCGCTCGGTGATGTCGGCGACCGGTGAGGTGACGACCTCACCATGTCGTCGCGACGGCGCACCAGCTGATGGTGATGTTGTCGGATACCGACAACCCGCTGTTTTCTCTGGATTAAGGTGGTGCCAACTGCGGCATCCGACGACATGGTGACCTCACCATGCCGTCGCAACGGCGCCTGGGAATGCGATGATGTCGGCGACCAGGGAGGCGCCGACATCATCATGTGGTCGGGTTGGCAGCCGGTGGCTCGCGATACCTGACCGACGTAGCCCAGTCCGTCCCGACGGTCAGCAGCGGATTCACCGCCTAGAACAGGTTACCGAAGGAGCGCGTGCGCTCACCATCCTCGTTCGGCCGCCCCGCTCAATCATTCCGGCGCTCGGCCGAGTTCGGAGTCCAGGGCACCGGAAACAGCCGTCAACGCATCCATGTGCCTCTCGGATCCGACCTCGGCGGCAAGGACCATCGAGCGCAGGGGATCGAGCTCCGGATCCTCCGGGGCGACCTCCAGCAGCGCCCGCAGGCGCATCATCTCCTGCCGGTACGCCTGGTCACTCGGACGCGGCCAAGCATGGTCCGGCAGGCTGTCCGTCCAGATCATCGTCCTCAGAATTTCTTTGATCTCGCTCACCGCCGCCTCCTTCAGACCGACCTGGACGTCCTGACCGCATTATCGTCGCTTCGCGAGGTGCGGACCGTCAACGATCGGGGATGGCAAGGTCGTTGTGGTTGTGCCGCGGTGAGGGCGACGCTCAAGGTGTGCTGCGAGATGCAGACGGCGCCGAAGGTGACACCGCGGTCCAGGCGGCGTGCCCGCGCGACCGACGCCGACACGTTCCCTGGCCAGCGCGATCACTTGGCTGCTCCGCCCTGGACTTATGGATTGGACAAGCGCTCCAGACGGTGCTTCCGAGGTCCGTCATCCGGACCGCGTTCGTAGGCGTCCACGAAGATCAGCTTCCTGAGCGAGCGGCCAGGGCCATGCGGCTGCATCTTGAAGTGCCCGGCTACAGACGATCGCCAGCCGAGCTGCCATCCGCCTTCTCCAAGGGAATGGCGACGGCCGAAGCGATCCGGGGGCGGCGCCAGGGTCTCAACCGTGAAAAGACTGACCTTCTTATGGTGCTGGCGGGCCTTGCGGGACGTCGCCATCTCCCGGGTCATGCGGGGGAGCTGCCCATGTTGTGCAGTGTCGGCATGCTGCCGGTACAGCGCCAGCAGGCTCAGGAAGTCCTCGACCTGCTCCGCCAACAGCCTTCTGTCGACATCGGCCGCGGCGATGCCCATGGCCTCTCCATCTCCGGCAACCCACATCAAACGTCCGGAAACTCGGTTTGACCCAGGGACACACAACACCGCCGACACTGCCACCCCACCATGCCGCAGGGATGGCTGGGTGAAGACCGCACGCACCCCCAAGTCACCGACCAGCAACGAACCATGAGGCAGGTCGACGTACCAAGATGCAACCATCAGATCGCTATTAGCCAAGGCGCCATGATCAGCCGGAGCCTTTGCGTGCGACAACAGCGCGACGAGTTCGCGGCTGGGCTGAACGGCAACAGTATTGAACCTAGGTTCCGTCCCCATGCTCTGTTGCTGGTCGCTCAGGGACGAAGCGAACGGCCACAAAAACCGCGAAAAGCAGCTTGAATTACCAACAGTGTCATTAGGATCGAAAGTGATCGACCGAGCGTCCAAAACGCTGAGGCTCGCCTGGAGCGGCACGATCAACTGGAAAGCCTCAATGTCGCTCAGCTTATCCACCCGGACACCATAAAGTTCGCGCAACGTCGCAACGAACTGACCGTTGGCATCCGCTTTGGCTGCCGCACGAGTCCTTTCAGCATATCCAGAGATATACCAGTCAAGCCAAGTCTTTGACATGTCCTACCTCCTGCGCAAGGGCGCAGCTATCCCTTGATAGAGGAGCCCGACAAAATCGCATTGCCGGGGTCGCACTATCAAAAGCTGTTATGGATTAACTTGATCGGCCGTCCGCCGGTGCCGTCTTGACGGCGCAGATGTGGAGCTTAGAGAAGTGAGCGCCAGTCTTCTTCATCGCCCACATCGAAAGCATACAGGCGCACTGTGTCGCCGATAATTTCCACATCGTCGCAGCAGTAGGGGTGGGACATGCAGGCAAAATGAGCAATCAGATCCTGCTCGATCTCGTCATCACTTAGTCCAAAACCCTTCCGAGCCGACTTGATGTACTCAAGAACCTTGTCATCCAGTTCATTGGTAACGTCCACCTCGGCGCCACCCGGACTGACCTCGATTACCCGCGTCACCCTCACAATCGTTTCGCTCATTCGAGTTACCTCCATTGAGTGGGCTACCTCAATAGGGGTAGATCTCACCCAACCAAATGTCAATAAAATTCTGCGTCATCCATAATAATACACCACCTACGTCGGCTTATTGAACGCTAATACTGTTGACAAGGATTTATCTTTACCACTTTACCTGAGAATTCCTTGCGCAATGATTTCTAGCTCGCCAGATCCATTACTTCGTTACGAGAGCGAATGGACTTGAGCATCGCCATAAATACGCATTCGGCTATCCGAGAATTGGGAATCCTGGTTTCCGAGCTGCTCGTTGCCCGCTGATAGGCTCGCTTGGCTACATGACGCGAGAGGCTGTCTGCCGACAGGAGGCGGTCAGCTTGGCGGCGTGACCATCACGGCCGCCACAGGAAGTACGGGCGTATCCCGCCCCCTCGGAGAAGACCTGCCTGCGGAGGGGGACGACGCCATTTCCTAATGCGGGATTTGCCGCGCGACCATTGCCGCTATCCAATGCCGCAGAGTTCCGGGCGGCCCGGACCGATGACTGATTTCACCCAGCCACCCGCGCAAGGATCGCTTCGCAATCTGCCAAATGCTTCCGGAACACCGCGTTCCGCAAGCTGGGATCGGCATCATGGGAATCACGGGCGAACCGGCACGCCCATTCCAGGCAGCGCGCCATCTCCGCCAGATCCTTGACCGGGATGTCCGCGGTCTCGGTCCGCGCAACCGGAGGTCGGACGGGCGGTTCCACGATGAAACCGTCATCGTCCTCGTGGTCCGCGGCGTAGCGCGTCCCACCCGCCTCGGCAAGTCGCAGAAGCAGGCGCAGGAAGTCGGGTTCGTCGAGCACCCAGGCCGGGATGTCGCCGGGGCTCGTCCCGTCCGTGCGCCGAACCTCCAGTCGCCCGAACGCTATGTTCGCTCTGATCCTCATCATCACTGCCCCCGTTCCCTCTGCGTGATCTTGCCGGAACCGGCCGCATGAGCGCCTCAGGTGAAGGGGCGGCGGAAGCCGCCCCGGCCGCCCCAGCAGGCTGTCAAGCGTCCTCGACCTCGTCGCCGAACAGTCCGGTCAGCGCCCCGTGACGCCCGCAAAACTCCAACCACGCCATGGCCTGGGATCTGTCGAGCGCCTTTCCGGAGCGCGTAGCCACACGCTCGATCAACCCATCAAAGAAGCCATCAATCAACATACAACTTCCTATCGAAGCGTTGCCATGCTCGGACTCGGTCATCATTCACAATAATGAATCGCTTTTTTGAAAATTCAACCAAAATCAATTGGCATCTCCCACCTCGAAAGCCACCGGTTTTTCCTTCATCAGAAGGAATTGTGACTCACTTTTCCTTGATTTCACCACCCGCATAAAGGAAATCACCATCGACCAATCACGTTTTCTTCGAACTTTCATCGCTGCCATGCAGCGATGCCTTCAGGTTCTGGCCAGCCGGAGCCACGCCGCACAACCACTCAAAGCCGCAGGTGACCAAGACCGAGCAGGGGACACTCGATGCTGAGCGACCGCGGGCTCACGTTGCCCGCCGATCAGGCGGACGTGATTTCCGCACCCTGCCCCACCCGATGTGATGCCCGAGTGTCGCTCGGCCGTGGACGGCGTCCCGTCCGGATGGCGGGAAACCGGCGGAGGAGTTCGAGGCACCGCTCAACTTCAAGGGCCGCCGCATCCCTCTCGGCGCGACCACCGTCTCTCAGGGCCGTCTCCAGCGCTTCGGTGGCAGCCGCCAGCTGTCGCAGAGCCCCGTGCCGGATCGCGCTGCGCCACGCCACCGCAGCTGCGCGGCTGGGAGCAGCCTCTGGCAACAACGCCCCACAAACAAAGGCGTCGTAAACATTTTTGTAATGCCGCTCCGTTCGGTGATGAAGTGGAACAGGAGTGAAAATGTTTACATGAGCACGCGCTTCACCGAGCAGAGTAAACATATTTGTCATAACGCCACCTTTTCACCAAGATGCTTGCAGAATGTTTATGGACGATCATAGCATTGATTTATGAGGCCATTCCATACGCGAAGAGATCTCCATGGACATCAGATCTTTGCCATTCACTCGGCAGTGCGCGAGCGGGATCGTGGCGACGTCCACGATCGCTTGCATGCTGTGGCTCACCGCCGGGATGGTGATGGCCGATCATCCGCAGATCATCCCGCACATGCTGATGAACTCCTGGCTGGTCGATGCTGCCCCGCCCATTGTCCAGGCAGCCCTCAGCGTCGAGCTGAGCATCGGGCTGGCGTTGGTGCTGGCATCCGGCTTCTTGCCGATCCTCGTGGTGCACCAAGCCGCGCACCTGATGGTGAAAGTCATCCGGCGTGAGCCTCTTTCCATCGGGGGCATCGTCACCGTTACCCTTGCGGCTGCCGGGTTGCTGGCCTTCCTGTTGGCGGCCTACGGCTTCGAGGCGCCTCTGCTGGTAGCCGCGGATGCAGTCCTCACGCTCGGTGTGCTCGCGGGCATCAGCCGCTTCGCTGTCCGCTCGATCGAGGATCTCCGTCGCCCCCGTGACTTCGGCTTCTTTGCGGTTCGTCCAAACCACAAGGGCAAGGATGCTTCCGATGAGTAAGCTCCGCTCCCTCCTTGAACGCAGCCAGCGGCGGCTCCAGGCATTCCTTGATCGTGGTCGGAGGGAAGCGCGCGCCTTTGTCCGTGACGATGTCCTGGGTATCGACGAGTGGCGGTCGAACTGGTTCGGCGCGCTGCGAGGCAAGGGGCGGGTTCTGGGCACGGGGTGGCGCAGCGTCAACGGGCTGTTCGCCGGGGCTGTCTCCGACATCGGGGCGCTGGCCCGTGGAGCGTTCGGCCGCCACATCGTCCCGCCGCTGCCGTCGCAGGCAACGGACCCAGCCGAGCGCTTCCAGGTCGCCCAGTGGTTCTACGACCGTTCCGACGACTTCCTGACCACCGCCCAGGCGGGCACGCACCGGTATTTCCTGCTTTATCTCGCCGCTCTCATCGCTCTGCTCGCCATCGCGGTCGGGTCAGTGGGCGGAGGCCATGTCACCGGCTTGTTGGAATGGATCAGCTTCCTTGGTTGCTTTGCCGCTGTCCCGGCTTTCGGTGCCCTGGCGATCAGAGCCGCGTTCTACAATTTTCAACTGCGCAAGCGTCGGCTCGACAGTTTTGCGTCCTGGCTGCGGCAGCCTGGTGAATGGTGGACCGAGGCCCCGGAGGGTGCGTCCCCGCTGTCCGGCGCTGGACCAGCCACACTGGTGCTGCTCATCAGCGGCGCCACAGCCGCCATGATGCTGGGCAACCCCACTGCCGCCGTGGCCGCTGCTACGAACGCCGAACCGGTGGTCAGCGGGAACATCATCATGGCGCTGTTCCGCGCGCTCAACACCAACGACCTCTGGTACCAGCTCCTCACGTTCGTGTTCCCGGGTGTTGGTCCGGTCGGCGGCACAGTCACGCCGCTGGCAAACGGAATCGCCAGTGGTTTCTCGGTGTTCATCGCCGTGTTGATGGCGCTCTCTGCGGCGATGATGAGCTACCACACCATCATTGGGATCGTGGCCACCGCGCACGAAGGAAAGGTCCTTGGGCAGCGATGGCACCAGGTATGGGCGCCGATGCGCGTTGCGTATGGTACGGCGGCGCTCGCCCCCGTCGCCAAGGGATACTGCCTCCTTCAAGTTCTCGTTGTTTGGACCGCGCTGATCGGTGGCCAATTCGGCAACTTGGTATGGTCCGGGTTTCTCGATGGGTTGTCCGGCGCCAAGATCAGCAATCCGGCCTTGCATGAGACCATCCCGCTGGTCCGTGACGCCATGTTCCTCGAAGTCTGCTTCGAGGCTGTCCGGCGCGAATCCGCTAACGTCAGTTCAGGCGTTCCCGCGTCAGAATGGCCGCGGGAGCCCACACCAGGGCCAATGACACTGACGAACAACGGCATCTACCGCGGCGCCAGCCAGCTCTGGCACGACGCCGTAAGCCTCTGGGATTCAACGATCACGGCCGGGACGCAGCAGCCCGTGGCGGTCCAGGATCTGGTCTGGGACTACGGGGTCTGCGGATCGATCCGGGTTGGCTCGAGCAAGGAGTCTCCAGCGGCCGACCGGAACGTGCTGAACCTGGACGAGGCGCGGAACGCCGCCCTCGATTCTCTGCGCGCCGAGTTGCGGACCATCGCACAACGGATGATGACCTCGGCCGGACCCGTTGCAGTCAACCTTTCCAATGAGGAACGGGCAAACGAGATCTTCCAGCAGGTTCTGCTGACAAAGGCGCACTACGACAGTGCACTGACGACCGCCGTCCAAACCTATGTGGACAGTGTCAACAAGATCAGCATGACCGAGTTCAAAGCCACCGCTGGAACGGCAGGCTGGGCGTCGGTTGGCTCGTATTACATGACCCTGAGCCGGATCTCTGCACAGGTGATGTCGCTGGTCGGCGTGGTGCCGGAGGTGACTTTTGGGAGCACCGGCTCACAGTACAAAGACGGGGTTGGGACCGACCGTCTGCTTGGCCACGAGCTCACCGGCGTGCTTCCGAATCTGCGCAGTTGGTGGGACAAGCAGCTGCTGACAACAACGTCGCTGTCGACCTCAGCCGCGCGCGCCGGTCAGTTCGACAACAGCGGCAGCGTTGCCGGTATCATGCAGTGGTTGGGCAGTTCCGACAGCGCGCTTCAGAAATGGATGATCGGCTTAGCGGTCCTGAAGCCGGGCACCGGCCAGGCGCTTCAGCACATGGTCGACTTCGGCCATCTCATCCTCAACGCCGCCTTCATGATCCTCGCCGCCCTCGGTATCGGCGGAGCACTGGTCTCGAAGCTGCCCATCGCCGGTGCGGCCGCCGAGGCGGCATCCAACTTCGTCGGCAAGCTAATGCCGAGCGGAGCGGGAAAGTTGACGGGGTTTGCCGCGACCTTCTTCGGTCTGATTGCCGTCGGCCTTCTGCTCGCGGCGGTGTTCCACGCCTTCGTGCTGCCGATGATGCCCTTCATCCACTTCCTGTATGCCGTGATGGGCATGTTGATCCTGGTGATCGAGGGAGTGATCGCGGCACCTCTCTGGGCCTTCATGCACATCCGGATGGACGGCGCGGAGTTCCTGGACGGTCCCCAGAAGGCGGGCTACGGCATTGTCTTCAACCTGCTCTTCCGAATCCCGCTGACCCTGTTTGGACTGTTCTTCTCCATCCTCGTCTTCGAAGCGATGGTCTGGTTCTTGTCCAAAACCGTGTACGCGGCGATGGCGTCGGCGACTACAGGGAACACGGTCGGGCTTATTGGCGTGATCACCTACGTGATCCTTATCTCGGTGCTGAACTATCAGTTGGCCATCCGCAGCTTCAACTTGATCTCCCAGGTACCCGATCGCGTCGCACGCTGGTTCGGAGCGCAGCCGGACGGGGACGGTGAACATCACCAAGCCGCCAGCGCGGTGGGCTTTGTCGGGACCCACACGGAAAACACCATGAAGATGGGCGTCGACGCTGGCAAAGCCGCATTCTTCGCCACGCCGAGCGACATGAACCGGCTGGTGAGCGCGCTTGAGAAGGCCAACGGCGACGGGAGTTTGGCTTCCGCTGCTGGAGAGGCATCTGGCGCGAGCAAGATCACCGGCACGGCGGCCGGACGCGCAGCCGACACTCCACACGCGGGCGACACGGCAAGGGGCGGGGCTGGTGACGGCCGTCAAACCGGCCACGGTAGCTCGGCTACGAAAGCACCGAAACCGGAAGGAAACGGTCAGCTGAAAGGGGGCGGATAACCCGAGCGGCACCTTTCTGGTGCCGCTTCAACTTTGGGCCGACTACAGGCTCTTACCCCACCCGGTAGACTTCGGGGTTCGTCACGTTCCGCTTCCTGGCGGCCTCGTCAAAGGCATTGACCCAGATACGGGTCGACGCCCTCAGCGGCGAACCGCTCTTCATGGTACCGACCTGCACCAGAAGAGGACTGTCGTGATGTTGTGCCTTGAAGGCATCGACGACCGCTTGGGAAGCAACGGCGGTGGCTTCTTCCAACGCCAGCTTGAGCTCGAGGTCGGCGACCCGGGCGCGCAGGGCCTCGTTCTCCTCCTCAAGGGCGGCGATGGCCTGCGCATCGGCCTGACGCTGCTGGTTGGCCTGCCCGAGGCGCTCCGCGAGCGCAACGCCGACGGCCTCGACCGCGTCGGCGCGACGCTTCTGTCCGACCAGAATTCCAAAGCTCACATTATCCATGGCCCGGACCCCCAGCAAGTGATCACATCGGCGTCGAAAACGGCATCAACCATTGATCGCGGAGAATTCTTTGTCAACACATATTACGCGCGACAGTGGTGCTATTCAAAAAAGCGATCTATAATGTTGCATCAACCTCTCAGGCCACCATGAGGGTGATCTATGAACGACAGGCGTTCTATTCAACGGCTGTGGACTCCATGGGCGCATCGTTGCCCGCTATTGCTCCATCGCGCCCGGTGTGCCCATGGTGCCGAACGCCGCGCCCTGCTGCGCGCGTGGCGGCACAGCCGTCGCGATGACGACCCCATCATGGCGCGGGTCTCGGCACCCTGATCCCGAAGTCTCCGCGGTCGATCATCGCCAGGATAGCCCGGAAAGCCTCGCGGCGGCGCGGGCGCCGCGCCGTGAGCACGAGCTGCGGGTGGCGACCGCGGGCGGTTTCGGCGTGCCACTTACCGCCGTTGCGGCAGAGGACAATCCGCCAGCCGCGGTGTTGGTACGTCCGTTGCGCCGTCGACTGCCTGGCGACCTTTGGCGACTGAGACAGCAAAGGCGCCGTGTCTCCGCGTTCGAGGCGGCGAACCTCAAGGCGCCGCGCCGCCCGCCAAGCCCGGCGCCGGAATTCCGGATCTGAGACGTCCGGCCTCGGTTCTCCGCGGGACAAGTGCCGGAGAATGTACCGAAGCAGGATGATCTTGCCCCGCTCGGTCACATCGTGCGCGTTGGCAGTCACCATCCCGGAACTTCGTTGGCTGCTGTCGGGAAATCATGATGGCATTGACGCAGGCCGTGAGCAATCGCACGCCCCTATGACGATCGGATCGCATCACGATCCGATCGTCATGGTTGTGCCGCTGGGGAGCCGACGATAGGTTTTCCACCGCACTCTGGAGCCGCCCCCCATGCTCGGCTCCCTCCACTCGGGGCAGAATCAATGACGCGGAACGACCTTCACATACGGCGGTGCTGACGGCCTGCTGGCCAGCAGCCAGCGCACTGTTCTCCCGCGTAGACGAGGGTTCTCCGGATGTCAGCCCACAAAGTGGTGGCGCAATCAGCCGAGGATTGCGACGAGTTCCCCTTCACCCGCGCCCCTCAAGCCGAGGAGGCTCGCGACCCCGCCGAGGTGGCCGCGCTCGTCCTGGTCAGGCACGTGCTGGATTCCTCGCCGGTCCTGAAGAACGCCAAAACCGCCCATGCTATCGCTGCTGTCGTGCAGGTCCCGAGCGCGGGCTGGCTCGACGCGATCGCAGATGCCTGCGGATGTCTCCTCGGCGGCGCCGATGCCGCACCGGAAGATGCCGATACGATCACGCGCCCGCATCTGCCTCAGCCTCATCTTGCAGGGCCGTGGTTCGAGTGCCGCCGTGACGGTTCCAAGAAGGAGCACCGGCCGGACGTCGGAAACGAGGGTGTATCGGCCGCCCTCAGCGCCGGGCGCTCCATTTTCGGCTTCAGCCCCACGCCGGAGCGGCATCTGCCGCGCGACCTGCTTCGTGTCGCGGACGTTCGGGCCGTCATCCCGCCTTTGGGTGCGCAGTCGCTCACGGAGGTGGTCACGTCCCTCGTCGGCACTCCGCCGTCCCTGCCGATTCCTGACGAGTTGTGCCGGTTCATCGTAGTCGAAGATCTGCGCCTTGCCCGCCGCCCGGGGCAGGACGCCAACGACTACATCGCCCGTCTGCGGGGGCTGCTGGAATCCAAGACGAAGCAGCCCACCACGACGCTCGCACAGATGCGGGGAATGGATGAGGCCGTGGACTGGGGGCTCGCGCTCGCGCGCGACCTCGCCGAATACCGGCAGGGGAAGTTGCCGTGGTCAGCGGTCGACCGCGGGGCCTTGCTAGCCGGACTGTCCGGCACCGGGAAAACAACCTTCGCTCGCGCGCTGGCCGGGTCCTGCGGCGTGCCGCTCGTGACCGGTTCCCTGAGCCGGTGGCAGGCGGCGGGGCATCTCGGCAACTTGCTGCGGGCCATGGCGGCGACCTTCGAGGAGGCCCGCGCAGCCGCCCCTTGCATCCTGTTCCTGGACGAGATCGACAGCATCGGCAACCGCGCCAAATTCACCGACAACGAGGACTACAACATTCAGGTGGTCAACGCGCTACTCGAGGAGCTCGACGGCATCGGCGGCCGTGAAGGTGTCGTCGTGATCGGCACGTGCAACCACCCGGATCGCCTCGACCCCGCGCTCACGCGATCCGGCCGCCTCGACCGCACCATCCGTCTCCAGCTGCCGGATCGGAACGCCATCGCGGCCATTCTGCGGGACCATCTCGGCGCGGATCTGGACGGCGTCGACCTGGCCATGGCCGCCCTACTCGCACTGGACAGCACCGGCGCCGACTGCGAGCGCTGGGTTCGCGGCGCCCGGCGCCGAGCTCGGCATGCCAACCGTGGCATCGCAATCGACGACCTCACCGCCGAAATCCGCGGGTGCCACCGTCCGCGCACACCGGAACTGAATCGGCGGTGTGCGGTCCATGAGGCAGGCCATGCTTTGGCCATTGCGCTCGAGCGGCCGGGTGCGCTGCTTTGCGCGTCCATCCGTGGAACGGCCACGACGGGAGGAAGGGTGAGCGCCAACCTGGAAAACGCCGGGCCGATGACGCGCGCCGAAGTCGCTTTGGCCCTTCGGCACCTCCTCGCCGGGCGGGCCGCCGAGGAGGTGCTGGTCGGCGACGTGTCGGCCGGGGCGGGTGGCGATCACACCAGCGACCTGGCCAGGGCGACGGCATTGGCCGTGTCGGCATTCTGCTCCTTCGGGTTGGACGAAGAGGAACATGGCCTGCTCTGGCTGGGGCTGCCGACGCCCGACACGGTCGGCTCCATGCTGGCGTTCAGGCCGGAGTTGGCCGACCGGGTATCCAAGATGCTGACCGACGCCTACACCGAGGCGAAGACGCTGGTGGGACGGCACCAGCATGTGGTCGAGCGGATCGCCGACGCGCTCATCGGCCGGGAGACGATCAGCGGCGACGAGATCGAGGCCATGTTGCGGAAAGCGATGGCAGCCTGCCCGGTGGTCAGCGCCACCGCCGAGGATGAACACCCGACAACACCAAGCTCCGCAGCCTGGACGTCCACAACGCACGCAGGACGCTGACCATGAGCATCATCTTCTACGGCGATCCTCATGGCGAGTGGCGACCGCTCCTCGATGCCTGCGCCCGGTACCGGCCTCAGGCTGTCGTCATCGTCGGCGACTGCGAGCTTGAGGATCCTCTGCGTCGGGTTCTGGCGCCCCTGTTCGACGCCGGTGTGGAGGTATTTTACATCCCAGGCAACCACGACACTGATCACCCAGAGCGGTTCCCGCTGTTGTTCGACGACCATCCCGAAGGGAACCTACACGGCCGCGCCATCGAGCTGGACCGCGTGCGCATCGCCGGTCTGGGCGGCGTCTTCCGCGGAAAGGTGTGGCACCCGCGTCTTGGTGACGAAGCCCCCGTCTGGAGGACCCGAGCCGACCTGCTGGAGCACACGCCGAAGCAGGCCCGGTGGCGTGCCGGACTGCCGTTACGCCACCGGTCGACGATCTTCCCTGAGGACCTGGAGGCACTGCGGGGCGTCGGGCCGGTCGACGTGCTGGTGACCCATGAGGCGCCGACCACTCACCGATCCGGCTTTGCCGGAATCGATCAGGCTGCCGCGGCGTGCGGCGCGCGCCTCGTCGTCCATGGGCACCATCACTACGCCTACGAAGCGGAACTGTCGGGCGGTTGCCGGGTGCGCGGCTTGGCCATGGCCGAGCCTTGGGTTCTGGAGCTTTGACCCGCTGAGCTCCCGGACTGGTCGTGCGAGCCCCTTCGCTTTCCGCTCACGGCCGCCGATGCTACGGTCGTTCCGTGCGCCACCGACGGGCGCAGGTCGGCACGCGGAAGGCATCGCTGAAATCCTGTTGCCGGTGCCTGCCAGCAGCGCCGAGATGGCGGCCGAGGAGCGTCAGGAACGACAGGTGGGACGGCATGGCTGGCGGCCAGAAGTGGGCGTTCAAGACGAAGCTCCGAGCACGCGCTTTCGGATGGCGTGGGTCGCAGGCCGCCATCGCGCGGCTGAAGGAGGCCGTGTCCGAAATCCGGACCGTCAGCAAGATCGATCCGTTGACGGCCGGGGAAGGCGCTCTCGCGCTCATGGAACGGCTCTGGCCCGCTTTCGAACAGATCGACACCTCGTCGGGCGCGCTGGGCAGCGCCGTCCACCAGGCACTCGACGAGGTGATCCCGATCCTGATTGCCGCACCGGCCGATCCGAAAACGCGCACCAAATGGCTGGAGCGCCTGTACCAAGCCGTGCTCGACGACGGTGTCCAATACCTGTTTCCCGTGGAGGAGCGCTGGGGAGAGATCGCCGTCTATCCGGAACTCATGAACGAGTACGCCGACCTTCTGCTACCGTCCCTGCGGCGGGTCTGGTCCAGCAGCACGCCCGGCGGCTACGTCGTCGGCGGAACCATCGGCTTGTCCTGTCTGCTCGAGGTCGGCCGATACGATGACCTCATGGATCTGCTCGGCGCTTCCCGCCGCCGCTTCTGGTCGGACCACCGGTTCGGCGCCGAGGCTCTGGCACGCCAGGGGTTACTCGACGCGGCCATCGCCTACGCTGAAGGCTGCCGGGACCCGAAGCTCCGCAGCTACGACGAGCGGGGCATCGATCGGTTTTGCGAATCGCTCCTGCTTCGGTCGGGGCAGGTCGATGAAGCCTACCGGCGCTATGGACTGCGCACTGGGGCCGGGACAACCTATCTCGCGATCTTCCGGGACACCGCGCGACGCTATCCCGACCGCGATAAGCGCCAGATCCTCCTCGACCTCATTCAGAGCCGGGGCGATGCAGGAAAGTGGTTCGCTGCTGCCAAGGATGCTGGTTTCCTCGACATCGCGCTGGAGTGTGCGGCCGCTCCAAGTGCCGAACCGGGGACCTTGATCCGCGCCGCCCGGGACAACGCGGAACGGAAACCGGATTTTGCCGTCCAGGTCGCGCTGAGCGCTTTGCGCAGCCTTCTCGCCGGTGGCGGGTACGATCCCAGCGTCACCGACCTGCACGCGGCGGTCGGCCACCTGATGACCGCGGCGGCACGGATCGGCCGTGAGGACTGGGCTCGAGAACAGATACGAGCCCTTATGACCGGACCATGTTCGCCAGGGCGCGAGCACATGCGCGCAGCGTTGGATGCTGTTCTGGAACGCGGCACGCTGACGCGGTTGGCCGGGTGCTGAGCCGCGGGCAGCAGGAGGTGATGGGATGGCCGACAACGAGGAGATCGAGATCACTGTAGAGGCCGCCGAGGGTCTCGGTGCTCGGCGGCTGGCGGAGATCCTCGTCGAGCATGCCTACCAAGACCCGGGCCTGCATCAGGCTCTCCGTCTTGCCCTGGCGTCACGGGGCAGCGGCGACCGACTGGCACAGGCCTTGTCCGAGGAAATCCAGAGGATCAAATCTGATCGCCGGTTCTACGGCTACCGCGAGAGCTCATCGCTGGCTGCCGACCTTGATCGGATCCGCGAAGCCATTGTCCGGGACCTCCTCCCGGAACGTCCCTCGGCGGCTGCCGAGCTGCTCGGTCGCTTCATCCGGCTCGACGCCGCGGTGTTCGACCGCTCCGACGATTCCGACGGCCTGATCGGCGACGTGCTCAAGCAAGCCGTCGACGACCTCGGTGCAGCATGGGCAGCGGTGCCCGACCGCGACCGGGTGCAGTTGGCCCACGAGGTCTTCGCCATCTTCATCAAGGACAACTACGGCGTTCACGGTGGTGTCGTCACCGCCTTCAAGGAAGCGTTGGGGTCAGGGGGATTGGACGAACTGGAGCGCCTGATCCGCGATGACTTGGAGCGTTGCCGGACCCAGGACGAGGAGACTCGGACGTGGCCTTTGACCCGAGGGCTTCAGCAGATCGCCGACGCCCGCGGCGATGTCGACGGCTTCATCGCCGCACACCGCCTCGCCGGGACCGAGAGCCTCGCCCTCAAGGACATCTGCGAACGCCTCATCGAAGCGGGGCGTGCGGCCGAAGCCTTGGCACGAGTCGAGCAGGCGGATGTCCCGGCGCACCGGCAATGGGAGATCGATGATCTTCGTGTTCGTCTCCTGGACCTGCTGGGCCGTCACGAGGACGCCCAGGCGGTGCGCTGGAGGATGTTCACCGGCAGCCTGTCCGAGCACATCCTCCGCGCATACCTCGCTCATCTGCCGGAGGGCGAACACGACGGGGTGCGGTCGGCGGCCGTGACGCTGGCCCGTCAGCACCGCGAACCGCATGCCGCGCTCAACCTGCTGATCGGCCTGGACCTGGATGCAGCGTCGGACCTGGTGCTGACCCGCATCGGCGAGCTGAACGGCGACCTGTACAGCGGACTGCGCAGCGCCGCCCAGGCGCTAGGGACCGCCCATCCCCTCGCCGCCGTCCTGCTCTACCGCAGCATGGCCGACGCCGTCCTGGCACGGGCGCAGTCCACGCAATACGAGCATGCTGTCCGCGACCTGGCCGCGGGGGAACGGTTGGTCCCCGGCGTCGACGACTGGCTCGGACACCCGCCCCAGGATGCCTACCGCGAGCAGGTGGTGGCGAGCCACCGGCAGAAACGGGCGTTCTGGGACAGGATGAAGACCGCGGGACTAAACTGGAAGGGTCGCTGAGAGGACGTCCCCCGCACCTGCCAGCGATCGAATCGGTGCCGTCGAGCTGCTCGGCTGAGACCCTCCAGCGGTTGCCCAGAGGGCGTCTGACTGCCGTACCGTATCGTACCGGTAAAATACCGTACGATACCGGCATCTTAACGCCCTGCCAGGGGGTTATCCGCCACTCGATGCAGGCTTCGAAGAGGTGATACACCGGCCGCAGAAGCTGTTACATGGCTCTGGAAAAGTGTTACACGACACCACGATCCGTGTTGCACCGCTTTGTTAGGTCATTGCCTTGACAGCAAAATTGGCAGCTCGATCTCCAACAGCTTTGGAGGCAGCTGATGAGAGGGTGCTTTGTAGAACTCCGGCGATAGAGCCGTTTCAGCCAACTGCATAGAGCACGATCCCGTCAACAGATCTGTCCACCTTTTGCACCGAAATCCGTTGACGCCGATGCCAGTATGGCTGCGGATCGGTGCTCATGAAGCTGCCCTCCCCTCCCCGCCGAGCAGGGAGTTGAGCCGCCCGCAGCAGGCGTCAGCTTCTGACGCGGTGGCGCGCCTTTCCGCCTCGTAAAAGTGGTGGCCGGACATCACTTTCCCCGGGCGAATTCAACCATTTGCGGAGTGCCGAAGCGGGCACGAGAAACTCTGAAAAAGTGTTACACGACCCCGGATAATGTGATTCTGATTTCGGGAGTAACGGGGGGACGACCATGGCACCGCCCGTCAGCCAGGATCGGGTACTGGCTGCCCGTCCCCGATCGCGCCACCGGGAGAGCCCGATGTGGTTTCAAGCCTACTCGCGTCGCGTTCCTCGACGGCTACGTCGATTGTGGACCTGACACGCACGGCGTGCTGGACATCCTGACCGGCAACGAGATGGCTGACCTGGATGCCATCCTCTGCGAAGGCAACCACGGCAGCGCCATGCGGGATGTGAGCGAGATCGCCTTGGCGGTGAGATGCCTTGGTAGATGATGAGCGCTGACCGCGCTGTCCCGTTTACAAGAAGATCCCAAGGTCGTCTCACAGCGGTCACCGGCGGCCCTTTCGGAAGCCGGACCGAGGGCGCTTCCGAGTCGCGTGCCGCCTACAGCCGTGACGAGATGACCTTATCGGCTCCCTCAACCTCGCCCAGCAGCCTGGATGCGGTGCGGAGTGTTCGCGACACCCCGCCACTTCCGGTTCCGGCGGCCGCACCGCTGCCGCTTCCTTGGAATTCGGCCACCTTCCCGTCCACGAAGGATCAGACGCTCCACGCCCTCTATCGGCAAAAGCTCAGGCAAAGCTGCCCCAGCCTTGACAACTGTCCTGCTTCAGGCGAACAAAAAGGGAACATAATCCTGCCTTGCCTGTATGAAGGGACATGTCTCCTCAACCGCCGCCCGCTCTTCAGGACCTGCGAAGCCGCATCCGCCAGATTGAAACGGGCGGGAAGACGGCCGGGCGCGTCCTGCCTTTCGGGCTCCCGGAGATCGACGGCGGCCTGCCCGGTGGCGGGCTGGCGCTGGGCACCGTGCATGAGGTGGTCGAGGGCGGCGATCTGGGGGTGCTTCACGCCGCCGCGGCAACGCTGTTCGTGGCGGGCGTCCTGGCTCGGATGGCCGGACCGGTGCTCTGGTGCCTGCGGGCCCCCGACCTGTTCGCCCCGGCGCTGTCCCAGGTCGGCTTGAATGCGAACCGGGTCGTCTACGCGGAATCTCCCGATGAGAAGACGGTGCCGCTGCTGGTCGAGGAAGGCCTGCGGCACCGCGGGCTCGCCGCCGTGGTTGGCGAGCTGGCCAAGCTGTCCATGGTGGCGTCCAGGCGCATGCAGATCGCGGCCGAACACTCCGGGGTGACAGCCATCATCCTGCGCCGGTGGCGCAGCCCGGCCGTTGCGGCCGCCGAGTTCGGCCAGCCTACGGCCGCCGTCACGCGATGGCGGATCTCGGCCCTTCCGTCCGCTCCATTGCCAGCGCCGGGGATCGGCCGAATGCGATGGCGGGTGGAGTTGGTGCGCTGCCGTGGTGGCAGGACGGGTGTCTGGGAGATGGAGGGCTGCGATGAGGAGGGTCGTCTCGGTCTACCTGCCCACCTGGCCGACGGATCGGATTCGCGCCAGGGCTCGGTCTCCCAGGAACCGGCACGGGAAGCCAGGGCCAAGCTCGGCGCCTGACGCCGACGAGACAGCCGACGAGACGACCGACAAGCCCTACGTCGTCGCCTCCACCGGCGCCCAGCGCGTCATCACGGCGGTGGATATGGCAGCCCACCAGCTCGGCCTGCGTCGGGGTATTCCACTCGCGCACGCTCGGGCGATGGTGCCGGACCTCGTGATTGCTGACGCTGATCCCGATGCTGATGCGGAGGCCTTGCACCGGCTGGCGGTGTGGGCGCTCCGCTACAGCCCGATGGCGGCGGTGGACCCGCCGGACGGTCTGTGGATCGACATCACCGGCGCCAGCCATCTGCTGGGCGGCGAGCGTCAGGTGCTCGATGACTTGGTCGGGCGGCTCGCGGAGATGGGAGTCACGGCCCGCGCCGCCGTCGCCGGTACACCGGGGGCGGCAAACGCTATCGCGCGCTTCGGCCACCGGTCCATCGCCGTCGTAGATGACGCGATGGAGCTCGTGTCCACCCTGCCGGTCGCCGCGTTGCGGCTGCCATTGGAGATGACGGCCGAACTGCGGCGCCTGGGCTTCGAGACCATCGGCGACCTGGAGGCGACACCACGAGCGCCGCTGGCGCATCGATTCGGCACGATCCCCGGCAGACGGCTGGACCAAATCTTCGGCCGCGTCTCCGAGCCGATGGTGCCCGTCGTTCCAGCCTCGGCCATCCAGGTCCGCCGCGGCTTGGCTGAACCCATCAGCACGGCCGAGGCGCTGCAAGCCATCATCAAGGTGCTGGTGAAGGACCTCTGCGGGCAACTGGAGCAACGGGGGCTTGGCGCCCGGACGCTGGACCTGCTGTTCCAGCGCGTGGACGGAACGGCGCAAGCCATCCGCGTGGGCACCGCCAAGCCAGCCCGCGCCGAGGCGCACCTCGCCCGTCTGCTGGTCGAGCGCATCGACACCGTCGCCCCCGGCTTCGGGATTGAGGCGGCCGTCCTGACGGCGGTGCTCACCGAATCTCTGAAGGCCGAGGAGGTCGGGCGCTTGGACGGTGCCGGAACCGCCCCCGCGGCCACCGCCGACACGGCGGCCATCGCCAAGCTCATTGACGTCCTGGGCAACCGGATCGGCCACGATCGCCTCTACCGGTGCGCTCCGGTGGAAAGCGAGGTGCCCGAGCGCTCCGTGACCCGCATCCCCGCCCTGGCGCCGCCAGTGCCGATCGGTTGGCCAACCCAATGGCCCCGGCCGGGGCGGCTGTTGACCCCACCGGAGTCCATCGAGACTATGGCCCTGATGCCGGATCACCCGCCCATGGCCTTCACCTGGCGCGGCGTGCGGCGGCTCATCAAGCGAGCGGACGGTCCGGAGCGCATCCATGGAGAATGGTGGCGCCGGGACCGCGAGGTGGCGGCCGCCCGGGACTACTACGCCGTCGAGGACCATGCCGGGGAGCGCTTCTGGCTGTTCCGGTCCTGGGAGGGCAGCCCCGACACCGGGCCGATGCGCTGGTACATTCACGGGCTCTTCGGATGACGGCGAAGGACACGAGGGCCAGCGCCGCGGGCGCATTCTACGCCGAACTCCAGGTGACCACCCACTTCAGCTTCCTGCGCGGCGCATCGTCCGCGGAGGAGCTGTTCGCGCGGGCGGCGGTGCTGGGGATTCCGGCCCTCGGGATTGCCGACCGGCACTCGCTGGCGGGCATCGTGCGGGCTTACGAGGCGGCACGGCAGACCGGTGTGCGCTTGGTCGTCGGCTGCCGTGTGGACCTGACGGACGGGACCGCTCTGCTCTTGTATCCCATGGACCGCGTAGGCTACGGGCGGCTCTGCCGGTTGCTGACGCTGGGCAAGGGCCGCGCGGGCAAGGGGGCCTGCGATCTTGGCTGGGAGGACTTGGCCGACTGGGCCGAAGGCCTGCTCGCAATCCTGGTCGCCGATGAGGCTGACGAGCGCTGCGCTCAGCAGTTGGAGCGCTTGCGCCGGATCTATCCGGACCGCTGCTACATGGCGCTGATGCTCCGGCGGCGGCCGGGAGACGCCCTGCGCCTGCACCGCCTGTCGGAAATGGCGGCGGCGCAGCGCGTGCCGATGGTGGTGACCAACGACGTCCTCTACCACGTGCCGGAGCGTCGGATCATGCAGGACGTCGTCACCTGCATCCGCGAAGGGTGCACCATCGACGACGCGGGGTTCCGGAAGGAGCGCTTCGCCGACCGGTTCCTCAAGGCCCCGGCCGAGATGGCCCGCCTCTTCGCGCGCCATCCGGACGCCTTGGCCCGCACGCTGGAGATCGTGGAGAGATGCCGGTTCGGGCTGGAGGAACTGCGGTACCAGTACCCCGAGGAGGTCTGCACGCCCGGCCTGACGCCGCAGCAGTCGTTGGAGCAGCTGACCTGGGCAGCCGTCGCCCGGCGCTACCCCGGCGGCGCACCGGAGAAGGTGCTGGCCACGCTGCGACACGAACTGCGGCTGATCGACCAACTGGGCTATGCGCCGTACTTCCTGACCGTCAACAGCATCGTCCGGTTTGCCCGCCCCCGCGGCATCCTGTGTCAGGGCCGGGGCTCGGCGGCCAACTCGGCCGTCTGTTACGTTCTCGGCATCACCTCCATCGACCCCGAGCGCCACAACCTGCTGTTCGAGCGCTTTGTCTCGGCCGAGCGCCGGGAGCCGCCGGACATCGACGTCGATTTCGAGCATGATCGCCGCGAGATCGTGATTCAGTGGATCTACGAGACCTACGGGCGGCACCGGGCCGCCCTGACGGCGGTGGTCAGCCGGTACCGGGCGCGCGGCGCCATCCGCGACGTCGGCAAGGTGCTGGGGCTGACGGAGGACGTCACGGCCGCGTTGGCGGGGCAGATCTGGGCTTGGTCCGACGAGGGCTTGGAGGAGCAGCACGCCACGGCGTTGAACCTGAACCTGGAGGACCGGCGCCTGCGCCTGACGCTGGAACTCGCCCAGCAGCTTATGGGCACGCCCAGGCACCTGTCCCAGCATCCCGGCGGCTTCGTGTTGACCCAGGACAGGCTCGACGAACTCGTGCCCATCGAGCCTGCCGCCATGGAGGACCGGCAGGTCATCGAATGGGACAAGGACGACATCGACGTCCTCAAGATGATGAAGGTCGACGTCCTCGGCCTCGGCATGCTGGGCTGCATGCGCCGGGCCTTCGAGCTGCTGGAGGAGCACAAGGGCATCCGCATGGGCTTGGCGGGCATCCCGGCCGAGGACCCGGCGACCTACGCGATGATCCGGCGGGCGGACACCCTCGGCGTCTTCCAGATCGAGAGCCGGGCCCAGATGGCCATGCTGCCGCGGATCAAGCCGCGGACCTTCTATGACCTCGTCATCCAGGTCGCCATCGTCCGCCCCGGCCCGATCCAGGGCGACATGGTGCATCCCTACCTCAGGCGCCGGGAGGGGCTGGAGCCAGTGGAGTACCCGAAGCCCGAACTCGAGGCTGTGCTCGGGCCGACCCTGGGCGTCCCGCTGTTCCAGGAGCAGGCGATGCGGGTCGCCATCGAGTGCGCGGGCTTCACGCCCGGCGAGGCCGACCAGCTGCGCAAGTCGATGGCCACCTTCAAGGTCACCGGCGGCGTCTCGGCCTTCCGCGACAAGCTGGTCAACGGGATGGTGGCGCGGGGCTACACGCAGGAATTCGCGGAGCAGACCTTCAAGCAGCTGGAGGGCTTCGGCAGCTACGGCTTCCCGGAAAGCCACGCCGCCAGCTTCGCCCTGATCGCGTACGCGAGCAGCTGGATGAAGTGCCACCACCCGGAGGTCTTCGCCTGCGCTCTGCTGAACGCCCAGCCCATGGGCTTCTACGCCCCCGCCCAGATCGTCCGGGACGCGCGCGAGCACGGCGTCGAGGTCCGGCCGGTCGACGTGAACCGGTCGCGGTGGGACTGCACCCTGGAGCGGACCGCGAACAACACGCTCGCCGTCAGGCTCGGCTTACGGATGGTCAAGGGGTTGGCCAACGCGGCCGGGGCCCGACTCGTCGGCGCCCGCGAGGACCGGCCCTACGCCAGTGTCGAGGACCTGTGGCGGCGCGCGGGCGTGCCGGTGGCGGCGCTGCGCACGCTGGCCACCGCCGATGCCTTCGGTGGCCTGGGGCTCCAGCGCCGGGAAGCGGCATGGGCCATCCGGGCGCTGCGCGACGAGGCCCTGCCGCTGTTCGCGGCCGCCGGTGCCGAGCGGGAAGCCGAGGAGCCGGAGGTCATCCTGCGGCCCATGAGCGCCGGTGGTGAGGTCGTCGAGGACTACACAACGGTCAGCCTGAGTCTTCGGCGCCACCCGGTCGCGTTCCTGAGGCAGGATCTGGGCCGTTTGGGCTTCATCCCTTGCGCCGAGCTTGCTCGAATCCGGGATGGCCGCAAGGTGGCGGTGTCGGGGCTCGTGCTCGTTCGGCAGCGGCCGGGCAGCGCCAACGGCGTCCTGTTCGTGACCCTCGAGGACGAGAGCGGGATCGCCAACGTCATTATTTGGAAGCAGGTCTTCGAGCGCTTCCGCCGCACCGTGCTGGGCACCGCGATGCTGGGCGTTCGCGGCCGGGTGCAGGTCGAGGGCGAGGTCATCCACGTGATCGCTGAAGAGCTGATCGACCACGGTGACCTGCTTCGGTCAGTGGGCGCGCGCAGCGAAGCGGTCCCGGCACCTTCAGGGCGGCGCAATGACGCCAGAGTGGATGGCGAGTTGGCTTCCGGTACCCGAACGGTACCGAAAGCGAAAGAAATGTACGACCCCGACCTGCGGCCCGGGTCCGGTATCAGGCCGCAGACGAGGGACTTCCGGTAGGGGCCTTCGCGGACTCGCCCTATGGGGCATTCGCGCTTGTGGACCGAGCCAGACGGATCGTTTCGTTCTACAAAGGAAATGATCGGTCTGGCTCGGTCCATTAGAAGCGCGATGTCCAAGGATAGCCAAGCGTTGCATCATTAGTTATGTAACTAAATATGCAGTTACTGACTGCAAACGACTGCCTTGCCGCACGATGCTCGCTTTGTGCACACTATGTTGACAGCGCTCATACTCAAAGGTACCGTTTTTGACGGAAATGGTGTGGCAGCGAGGCTCTCATGCGCAGAGTTACAGCCGAACAAGCTGCCGGTGAATTCGCCGGATCAATGATCTGGCTTCTCTTTGTGCTCACCCTTACAGTGACTCTGATCGGGACGGTGTGGGATGCTCGATACATGATCCTCTCAACACCGGTTGTGACTGCAACGCTTAGTTTGGTGGCGCTCCGATTTATTTCTCATTGGAAGTGGCCCTTCTACCCACTCTTAACCATCACGATGTATTCTGTTTATATTTGGGCTGTAATTTGGTACGACATGTTTATTATTGGAAATGATGCTTCACGCCGCACCCTCACAAAATACCTCCCATTCGATCCAGTCCGCGTCGATCTCCTTGAGCATGACAAAAATGCGATGGCAATCTTCTCGCTTATTTCTGAACTCACCGTGAGATTTATTATTTTTGTCGGTGCATGGTCGGCGCCGACGGTGCTCGTGCTCATCGCGATAATGCTAATGAGGCGGCGGGCAGCACGTCGCAAAGTTGATATATAACGAACAGATTTTTCTAATCACCCTAAGGCTCAGTACCAAACACCAGCGAGCAATCACCCATTCTGTGTCGGCGATATATCGCGCAGTAGAGTCCAATAATGAGGAGAAGGTTATGGCCAGAAAGAAGCCTGTTGGAAGTTTCACATGAACCGCATTACGTTGATCTTAGCATGTGGGGCGTTTGCCACCCTTGTGGTAGGAACATCACATGCAGAAGACTTTTCTCTGAGCAACCCTCACCGCTTTGAGACAGAAAATGTAAATGGAAAATGCGGAGCAGCCTTTGTCTCCGTTTCCGGCTTCAAAATGTCTCCCGGCGCCCTTCTCAACTTCCCAAACAAGGGCGACGTAACAGTTTCTTTCTTCGGGCCAAACGGGCGAAAGTCAGTGGGCGCCGATAGCTTAGGCCTTCTTCGGGACGGACATAAGCTCAAATGCATAAGCTCAGGAGGAAATAATTATTTTGTAATATGGAGCGCATGCATTGGCTCCGCCTGCAAACCAGAGGAGCAATACGCCATCATTGATACTGCAACCCTGGATGTTGTGGCGCCGGTCATCACTGACCAGCGCAGCAGAAGCTGGACGGAACGAGACGTCTGTGACTTTGCATGCGCCTCTCGTATTCTGGGCAAGTTTGACCTGAATTGACGAGCCGACGCCGAAACTGAAACGCCTATGCTACCTGCTGCTGCGCCTCGCCTGCTATGGCGATTTCCATGACCTAGTGGTACGCACCAGACAGACCGTTACGTATGTAGCTTGGAGCAACCCGCAAGTCGCCCCGGATCTGCCGACGGACAAACGAAATAATCCGTCTGGTTCAATACACTAGTGGCCCGCGCCGAACGGGTAGTTACGTTCTACAAAGGATGCTGACAGGCTGCGGGGCATGGATGTCTCGCAGTGGGCCATTGACCTGAAGCTGGCTCCGGCCGACCAGGATCGGTTGGAGGGCCTTGTCTGCCACGGCAACACGCCGCAAAAGCTGGTGCCGCGTGCCCGCATCGCACTGCTGAGCGACGGCACGCGCCTGAACGGCGCCATCGCGCGGGAGGTCGGCGTGTCGTTGCCGACCGTGCACCGCTGGCAGCGCCGCGTTCAGGAGCAGGGCGTGGACGGGTTGCTGCGCGACAAGACGCGCCCGTCGCGCATCCCACCCTTGGCGCCGGAGGTGGTCGAGCGCGTGGTGGAGATGACGCTCCAGGAGCCGCCCGGCGAAGCCACGCACTGGAGCAGCCGCACCATGGCGGCGGCCAGCGGGATCAGCGTCGGCAGCGTACAACGCATCTGGCGTGCCCACGGCCTCAAGCCGCATCGGGTGCGCACCTTCAAGCTCTCCCGCGATCCGCAGTTCGCCGAGCGGGTCCAGGATGTCGTTGGGCTGTACATGGACCCGCCCCAGCATGCCCTGGTGCTAGCTTCAGCGGCATCGTGGACCTGAAGGCCGCCATTCACCGCTTCATCAAGGAGCACATCAAAACGGCCAAGCGCTTTGTCTGGACCGCCGATCCCGACCGCATCATCGAGAACGTCAACAAACCGAAACGGGCGTTAGATTTGATCCATTAGGGGATAACGCGGAAACGTAGCGTATGAAACGGTCCTAAACCAGCCCAAGCGAACCTATTTTCTTCCATAATACACCGGCGGGCAAATGGCCGCAGGTAGAAGGCATTGCGGCTTAACCAAATACATGCAACAGTTGACGCTCATGGCTTCGCACTCATTTGCTGAGCGAACAGAAAAGGTATTTGGGATGCCAATGCGCACAGATGCTGATTATGTGGAATTCCTCCGTGATTTGAATTCTGTCACCCCGCGACAATTTGAAGAATTTGTTGCAGAATGGGTGCGCCAACTTGGGCGTGGGACCATTTATCAAACAGGCGGTCCGCGTCAAGATTTATTCAATGCTGACATAATTTCCGAAGAGCCTAATGACGTCTATATCATACAGGCAAAATTTGTTAGGTCGGTCAGTCAAAATTTCGCCGAATTCATTGCCAAAAACCTGGCGGAGGCCGAGGTTTACTACGCAGCAAAATTTCCCGGAAAGAACATAAAGAAGGTCGTTGCTGTATCGTTTCCACAATCCCCTGATGTCGTAAACATTCTCACTTCCGCTGGTGTGGAGATATGGGAGCCGGATACCTACTTGGCAGGAAGCCGACCGACCCCTTCAGCAGTTAAACCTCCTCGTACTTGTAGGGACGTGCTCAAAGACATGATTGCCACTCCTGCGGGGCGCGGACGCAATGCTCTCATTTATCAAGATTTGGCCATTGAGCTATTTTCATGTGTGTTTGGGCAATCAATAGAGTTGATAGACAGGGAAGTTTCTGACGATGAAGGTCGAAATAGGCGCGATGCCATTTTTGAGAACCTCTCTCCGTCCGGTCCGTGGTCGGTGATACGGCAACTCTACAATGCGCCATACATTATTCTTGATGCAAAAAATCATGCTGGAGAACTTGGTAAGAAGCCGATCCTCGACATATCCCATTACCTGAAAACGTATGGATGCGGCTGCTTTGGGGTGCTTATATGCAGAAAGGGTGCTTCCCGCAGCGCTTGGCACGCGGCTAAAGAACACTGGATTGGCGCGAGGAAAATGATTATCACACTTAATCATGATGATCTTGATAGGGCCATTGGCCTTAGAGAGGCAGGGCTGGATCCAATCATAACTATTCAGGCTAAGTTGCGCGAGTTTAGGATTGCAATGTAATTTACCTATGAATTTGGTATGCTTAGGAGGTGCTGTGTGAAATAAGTTTTTACCTGACATCACCTAACAAGGTGGAGAGTTAACCCCGCATCAAGGGGTTGCAACAAGTGACCAAAACCTGACGGACCGTGTGGTTCTACATACGTTTCGGTCCGTCTGGTACGGTGCACTAGGAATCGTCCGACAGCCTAGATCAGCCTTGGGTTGAGCTGGGCGAACCCCTCCTGCGTGCGGTACGGGTAGTAGGGATAGGCAGGCATCACGTCGCTCGCCGCATCAAGGCGCGCGATCTGCTCGGGCTCGAGAGCCCAGCCGACCGCCCCCAGGTTATCGCGCAGCTGAGCCTCATTGCGGGCACCGATGATCACCGAGGACACGGTCGGCCGCGTGAGCAACCAGGCGATCGCCACCTGAGGCACACTGCGCCCGGTCTCGGCCGCCACGACGTCCAGCGCGTCGACGATCCGGAAGAGGCGCTCCTCATCGACGGGCGGCCCCCATTGCGCGGTGTCGTGAAGGCGGCTGCCCTGGGGAAGCGGCTGGCCGCGGCGGATCTTGCCCGTCAGCCGTCCCCAGCCAAGCGGGCTCCAGACGAGCGCGCCGACCTTCTGGTCAAGGCCGAGCGGCATCAACTCCCACTCGTAGTCGCGCCCGGTCAGCGAGTAGTAGACCTGGTGCGCGACATGGCGCGGCCAGCCATGGCGGTCGGCGACGGCGAGCGCCTTCATCAGCTGCCACCCCGCGAAGTTCGAGGCGCCGACATGGCGGACCTTCCCGGCGCGGACCAGCGTGTCCAGCGTGTGCAGCACCTCCTCCACCGGCGTGAAGGCGTCGAAGGCGTGCAGTTGGAGCAGGTCGATGCAGTCCGTACCAAGCCGCCGGAGTGCCGCCTCCACGGCGCCGATCAGCCGGTGTCGGGAGACGCCCGCGTCATTCGGGCCATCGCCCATCGGCAGGCCGGTCTTAGTCGAGATCAGGACCCGGTCGCGCCGTTCGCGGATGGCGGCGCCGAGCACTTCTTCTGAGGCGCCATCCGAGTAGACGTCGGCGGTGTCGAAGAGCGTGACACCCGCGTCGAGGCAAATGTCGATCAGCCGCCGAGCATCGTCGACGTCGCTGTTGCCCCATGCGGAGAACAGCGGTCCCTTGCCGCCGAAGGTCCCGGTTCCGAAGCTGAGGGCGGGCACCTTGAGGCCCGAGGCGCCGAGTGTACGATATTCCATGTCCACGTCTCCCATTCTCAAGCGATTGCCGGTTGTCTTTCGGCATTACCGAGCCGCAGGCTCCAGAGCGCGACGGCCAGCCCCATGGCCGTGACGGAGGCCGCCACCAGGGGCAGCACGGCCAAGCCGGGGCCGTGCTCGATCGTCACTCCGCCAAGCCACGCGCCAAGCGCGTTGCCGAGGTTGAAGGCGGCGATGTTCAGGCTCAAGGCGAGCGTCTGGCCGTCCGGCCCGGCCTCCTGAAGGACACGCAGCTGGAGTGGCGCCACGGTGGCGAAGGCGGCCGCGCCAAGCAGGCCGATCGCGAGCACGGCGCCCGGCTTCGTCCCAATCGCAGGCACCAGCAGGACCAGCACCAGGATCAGCACGGCCAACGTGCCGATAAGGGCGCGCCGGAGATTGCGGTCGGCCAGCCGCCCGCCGAGCAGGTTGCCGACGGAGAGCCCGGCGCCGAAGACCAGCAGGATCGGGGACACGGCGCTCTCCGAGAAGCCGGTGAGCCGCGTCAGCAGCGGCTGGACGTAGGTGAAGATTGTGAAGAGACCGGCGAAGCCCAGTACGGTCATGGCCAGCCCGAGCAGCACCTGCGGCCTGCTGAGCACGGCAAGCTCGGTACGCAGCGGTGCCGGTTGCTGCCCTTGCCCAACGCCCGCGGGCACGAACAGCGCAAGCACCGCGAAGGCCACCATGCCGATCCCGGCGACCGCCCAGAAGGCCGCGCGCCAGCCGAGGAGCAGGCCGATCCAGGCACCGAACGGCACGCCCAGCAGCGTGGCGATGGTGAGCCCGGTGAACATCGTCGCGATAGCCGACGCCCGCTTCTCCTCCGCGACCAAGCCCGTGGCGACGACGGAGCCAACACCGAAGAAGGTGCCGTGCGCCAGCGAGGTGAGGACTCGAGCCGCCATCAACAGGTCGTAGGTCGGCGCCAGCGCGCAGGCGGCGTTGCCCAGGGTGAAGATCGCCATCAGTCCGAGAAGCACCGCCTTCCGTGGCATGCGGCGCGTGGCGAGGGTCAGCACCGGTGCGCCGACGAAGACGCCGAGCGCATAGCCTGAGATCAGCAGCCCTGTCGCAGCAACCGAGACCTGCATGGTGTCGGCGACCTGGAGCAGCAGGCCCATGATGATGAATTCGGTGGTGCCGATGCCGAAGGCACCGGCGGACAGCGCGAGAACAGGAACGGGCATCGAGCGCCTCCAGTTGGTCCGCAGGCGATATAGCCGATGGGTCGCATGTGAATTAGAGTGCTGCGGTTCTCAGCTTCTGTGACCTGAGGTCAACAATATGACGCGCTTGGAGGTGAACCGGGCGGCCGAGATGGAGGTCTTCGCGCGGGTCGTCGATCTCGGTGGCTTCACGGCGGCGGCTCGTGCCCGCGGCCTCACGCCGTCGGGTGTGAGCAAGCTCATCACCCGGTTGGAGGCGCGGCTCGGCACACGGCTGATACACCGGTCTACGCGCCGCCTCAGCCTGACGCCGGAGGGCCAGGCGTTTTACGCCCGCGCGGTACGTATCCTGGGCGAGATGGAGGAGGCCGAGCGGGAGGCGTCGGCCGGGGCGGCACCGCGAGGGCACCTGCGCGTCAACAGCAACGTCCCGTTCGGCATGCGGTACCTGATGCCGATCGTGCCAGAGTTCCTGGCCGCCCACCCCGGCGTCACCATCGACGTGGTGCTCTCGGACACCGTCATCGACCTGATGGAGGAGCGGGCCGACGTGGCGATCCGGGTCGGCCCATTGCGAGACTCCAGCCTGATGCTCCGCAAGCTGGGCAGCAGCCGCATGGTCGTGGTCGCGTCGCCCGCCTACCTGAGGGGGCACGGGATGCCCACGCACCCCAGCGAACTCGTCCACCATCAAGGGATCGGCTGGACCTTTCCACGGATCATCGGCGGCTGGCCTTTTCAGCTCGAGGACGGGGTCGAGCACCATGTGGCGCCGGTTGTTGCTCGCGCCAGCGATGGGGACGTGGCGCGACTGCTCGCGTTGGGCGGCGTGGGAATGGCGCGGCTGGCGCGATTCCACGTTGGCTCCGACATCGCCGCCGGAGCACTCGTGCCGGTGCTTGAGGAATTGAATCCCGGCGACTGCGAGGACATCCACGCCGTCTATCTCGGCGGCGCCAGCCCGCTGCCCGCTCGCGTCCGTGCGTTCGTGGACTTCCTGGCAAGCCGGTGCCGCATTTCTGACCATGTCCCCGTGCTACCCGACGGGGAGTGCTGACCTGAACGGTTCGCAGCCAGATCGGCGCCACCCCGGCGACGCCGAGGTCGTACCAGGCAATCAGCAACTGCCACTCGGCCCTATACGGCACCATCGTTCCATCATGCAGCTTCTACATCTGCACAACGTGGATTGGAGTGCATTCCCGCATGAAGGTGAGCAGGGCCAGTTCGATAACCGGACACCATAAATGCTATATGCTGCGCGCTTTCTCTCGCCTATTTTGGAGCGTTTTCAGCATCCATCACAACCTGACGCTTCGATGGCCTATTCCACGCTTCCACGGCAGAAACTCCTCGCGGCCGCTGCGTTGGGTGCGTCTCTCGTTAACGCCACTCCGGCTTTCGCCGGGCTGGTCGAGGCGAAGGAAGCACACGAGCGCGGCGACTTCACCACAGCCGCTCAGGAGCTCCTGCCCTTTGCCACCGCTGGCGACCCGGCTGCTCAAACGCACCTCGGCTCCCTCTACCTTTCAGGTCGAGGCGTGCAACGGGATCTGGAGCAGGCGCGAGCCTGGATGGAGAAGGCTGCCCGACAGGGCAATGTCGGCGCGAAGCTCGGCCTTGGGATCCTGCTCTCACGCCACCCCAACCAGGACACCGATCAGAGCGATGCCCGGCGATGGCTGAAGGCTGCGGGTGACGACGGTGTCGTCGAAGCGCAGTACCAGGTTGCCCTACTGCTCGACGCTGGAATCGGCGGTCCACCGGATCCCGCTACGGCCGCTGAGTGGCTGCGTCTGGCGGCCAGTGCAAAGCACATGGACGCCACGACCCTGCTGGCCATGCTGCACCTGGAGGGGCGAGGCGTACCCGAGGATCCCGAACAAGCGTCCCGCCTTATCGAGACCGCCGCCTCGGCCGGAGATGAGCGCGCCATTCAACTGCGCCATCTGCGCGAGACACTGTCCGCTGGGAAGCAGCCGGTGCCCCCTTCCGCATGGACCGGTTGGGACAGGTGGAGGCGAGCCGGAGAGATCGACCTCGAGTACAAGACCGACAAGGTCATGGCGGTAAAGTCGCCCAAAGCAAACCTGAGGACCGAACCCGCGCCGAAGGCTCAGGTGATCGCGCAGATGGAACAGGCTCGGCCAGTCTATGTCCTGGCGCGCCAGGGCGAGTGGTCGATGGTTGCCTCCCCGGACGCGGTGATTGGGTGGATGAATCAGTCCACCCTAGCCGCCCCTGCGCCAGGGAGCGGCCAGCAGCCCGCAACGGCAGGCGTGCGATCTGCCGGTAGCCAGCAACTCGAACTTTTCGGCGTCTCCCTTACGACAGCTGATCGGCCGACCATGCAACGGGCTCTTTCGGCGCTTGGCGCGCGAGATATCGGCAACGGCAGCAATCAATGGCCTGGGCGCTACAACATGCAGGGCTTGGCGAACTATCGGACTTGGTTCGACCTGTACGACGGAAAAGCTCTGCTCGACGGGGCGATCAACCTTGAGGTCGGATACGCTAAAGGAGCCCGGTTCGCGGTCGCCCGGTACATCTTCAGCAACTTCGATGTCCTCAACGGTCAGCGTCTCATTGAGATGCTGAAGCAGAAGTACGGCCCGAGTTCCGTTCGTCGCTCAGGCTTCGACGAGGAACACGTCTGGCGGCGCAGTGATGTCGTCATTCGAGCAGGCAGCAAGCACATGACCGGTCCATTCCTGGTTTATGAGGTTCCCGAGGCCTTCCGTCAGTTGGAGCAGGAGATCGAAGACGCCCGTCAGAACGCTGTCCGCCGCAAGGCTGCCCAGCAGTCCGACCGCTTCTGAGGAGGGAACCATGGAACGTCATCGTCCGCTTGTCCTCGCTTTCCTGATGCTGCCTGGGCTGGTGACGTCAGCAGAGGCCGTCGCGGCGCCGCGCGACCTGAACGATCTGAGCAACATCATCGTCGAGGAAGCGTACCGCAGCCCGCCACCAAACCCGCCACCCGTTGCGGCCGCCCCGCCACCCGCACAAAGCCCTGTCGCCGTCCAGCGCAGTGCGCCGCCCCCGGCGAGCAGCGGCTCCGCTGCCTTCTGGATCTGGGGCTTCATTGCCCTCGTGGCCTTCTTGCTCTGGCGCAAGTTCGGCACCGGAAATGCCAGGACCGCCCGCGGGGCCGCGGCCGACCGCTCAAGGCCGAACTGGGGCGAGCGCTCGAGCGCAGCCACACCGAGGCTCTCAACCGAGGACGCAGAAGCTGCACGCAGGGAGAGCGGGCATCAGGCTGAACTTGAGGTCGACGAGGTCCTCAGGGGGCTTGGCATCCCTGTTCTACACGAGATCTACGTGCCCCATCGCGGCCACCACACCGAGGTCGATCACCTCGCTCTGGTGGGCAGCCATATTTGGGTCATCGAGACAAAGGGCTGGGCCGGAGACGTCTATGGCCAAGCCGCCGACACCGAGTGGCGACAGGTGAAGCGTCACGACACCAAGACTCTGAGCAATCCTTTGCGTCAAAACGAACACCACCTGGGTGTCCTTCGCGGCACATACGGTAACGCTTCGTTCCGGTCAGTCGTCGTTTTCACTCGCGCCCGTTTTCCGGCTGGGAAGCCCGAAGGGGTCTTTACCCTTGACGAAATCCCTGGCTTGACCGCGCGGGATCGGAATTCCACTCCAGACGAGGAAACCAAACAGGCCTGGGGGGATCTGTCTTCGCAATCCGGCCGTCAATCCAAGCAGGCCCTCCGCGCACAGCACAGCCAGCGGCTCGAAGGGAAAAGAACAAAGTCAGCCCAAAACGACGAACCGGACGAGGATTCAGTAACTCTGGTACCCTTGCGGGCGATCCGGCCTGGTGGCACCACGTCGATGTTCAGTGACATGAACGATCCAATGAATCCGACGGGGTTCATGAACCCTGCCAGCCCAAACTACGTTGGAAGAGATATGTTCGGCAAAGGCATACTCGATTCCTAATATGATTATAGTGATTATCCAAAAATAAGTGACAGTATCAAAAAAACCACCATCAGAAAATCTCAGGCGCTGACTGAAATACTTACTCGGGCTTGATCAGTATGCTGCAAACATTAGACTTGGCAGCTCCCACCATTTGTTGTTACGATCGCGAGCCGATACTGATATTCACACGCAGTATGCGGATTTCTCGGTGGAACACTGTCCGCTTGGTGCTGGGCGCTCCCCGACATAGCGACCGTGTTGTGATCAGGAGCGACCAGCAGTGCCCGGTTCGACAAGGTTTCATCGCTCAACGCCCTACCGACAGAACCATGAGGTTCCTGCGTTCGTAGTAACTCTTCTTCATTGGAGGTTGACGGGCAATCGCGCGAGGGTGGTATCCTGTGGGCGCAGCATAACCGTCACCAGCAAATGCGGCACAACCCGGAGAACGTGATGGCCTACGGCGCAGACATCAGCCGAGCAAACCCGACCTGCTTCTTGTTCATCATTGATCAGTCCGGTTCCATGGATGAGCGGATGGAGACAGGGCGCTCAAAAGCGGAATTCGTGGCCGACGTGCTGAACAAAACGCTGGTCCAGGTCATCACCCGTTGCACGCGCTCTGAGGGCGTACGCAACTACTTTGACATGGGTGTCATTGCCTATGGCGGAAGTGGCGTGGTGCCCGGATTCAAAGGGCCGCTGTCGTCCGGCTTTCTCCATCCTCTCTCAGCCATTGAAGCAGCTCCTCTCAGGGTGGAGGAACGACGCAAAAAGGTCGATGACGGGGCCGGTGGGCTAGTTGAGCAAAGCGTGAAGTTCCCGGTGTGGTTCGAGCCGGTGAATTCCGGTGGCACGCCGATGTGCGATGCGTTGCGTAAGGCAGCCGAGGTTCTTGTGGGGTGGTGCGACTCCCATCCAGACTCCTATCCGCCAACGGTCATCCATGTCACCGATGGACAGTCCACGGACGGCGACCCATCCCAGATCGCAGAAGCCCTCAAGCAGATCTCGACCAATGACGGCGCCTGCCTCCTCTTCAATTTGCACATCGACACGGCAGAAGGCGGGGCAATCATTTTCCCGTCCTCGGAGACGGCTCTTCCCGACGCGCACTCCCGGATGCTTTTCCGCATGTCCAGCAACTTCCCGCCCCATTTGATCGATGCCGCGCGGAGCAAAGGCTACGATGTGAATTCGGAGTCTCGCTTCTTCGGCTATAAAGCGGGAATCGAGGGGATCGCTGACTTCTTCAACATCGGCACTCAAGCTAGCAACCTGCGCTAGATGCCATTATGAACGAGGAACCGCCTATGTTCTTGCGGTTCGCTGACTCGGTGCCGAAGCGCCGCGGCCCGGAGCGCAACGAGGACGCCGCGGGGGGGCATCCCTACCGCGGCATCTATGCGATGAGCGATGGCGCCTCGGAGTCCTACGCACCAGCACTGTGGGCACGCCTCGTGACCAAGCGGTTCCTGACGAACCAACGTGTTGACGCGGCTTGGCTGCGGGCCGCCTGCGGTCTGTTTGCCTCACACTTCGACCGCGAGTCGATGTCATGGAGCGCACAGGCCGCCTATGATCGGGGCAGCTTCGCCACATTGCTCGGTCTCCGGTTCTCAGGTGCGGGCAGGCGAGCCGAGGTGCTGGCCATCGGAGACAGCCTCGCCGTTCTGGCGGACGGCGAGGCTGTCATCGACTCCTTCCCTTATGCGGAGGCGGACGAATTCAGGCAGAACCCGCTTCTGATCTCGACGCTGATGGAGCGGAATGCTGACGTCCAAAACCGGTTGTTGAGCGGATCTGGCCACCGGTGTTGGGACCTGTCGAGCTTTCCAAATCCGCGTATCCTCTGCATGACGGACGCACTCGGAGCGTGGCTCCTGGACAACAGGGAAGAGCGCCTGCCAGTCCTGCTTTCGTTGCGCACGAAACTCCAATTCCGCTCGCTTGTCGATGCCGAGCGCGCAGCTGGGCGCCTGCGGCGCGACGACACCACCCTGCTCGTGTTTCAGTGAACCGCCGCCATGAGCGCCTACCCCACCATCGACCAGTTCAACGAGGCGGTACAGAACCCCTCGACGGCCTTCACCGATACCATCCTCAGATCGGGCAAAGTCCGGACCAACGGCTTCGGCTACCCAATCGCCCTCGGGGGCGGCTTTGCACTGACCTACACCGTCGAGGCAGGCGGTCATCGCTACGCAGTCCGCTGCTTTCACAAGTCCACCAACGGCCTTGAGGGACGGTACGCCCGCATCAGCCAATCACTGGGGTCTATTGGGAAGCCCTACTTCGTTGGCTTCGAGTACCAGCCTGAAGGAGTCCGTGTTAACGGTCGCGGCCTCCCGATCGTCAAGATGGATTGGGCCAGCGGCGAGACCCTGGGAGCCTTCATTGAAGCCCGTTACCGGGATGCGGCGGCGATCGGGAAGCTGATCACCGCGTTCCGCGATCTCGAGGCCTTCCTTCGGTCTAAGGGGGTGGCGCATGGCGACCTTCAGAACGGCAACGTGCTGGTCAACGGGTCCCTGAAGCTCATCGACTACGACGGCATGTACGTCCCAGGCCTGCCCGTCGGACAAGGAACGGAAATCGGGCAAAAGCACTTTCAGCACCCCAGGCGCTCAGCGGCCGATTTCGGGCCGACGATGGATCGCTTCTCTTTCATCGCCATCGATCTCAGTCTCAGGGCGTTGAAGGAACGGCCGGACCTGTTCCAGAGATTCTCTAACGGCGAGAACATCATCCTGACGGCGTCGGACTACGCTGACCCGGCGGCATCGGAAGCGTTCGCACAACTGAGAGGGATTTCGACGCTCGCCCGCGATACGGACAACCTCGCGCAGATCTGCGCAGCGGTCCCTTCCGCTGTCCCGACGCTTGAAGACTTCCTTGCTGGGCGGAGCATACCAGCGAAGATCATCTCGCTGACGCGCCCCGCAGGCGTCGCAGCCCCCGTAGCGGCGGTCTACATTGGCGCATACCCGGTCGTGGACGCCACCGACTTCGGTGGGGTGCTTCGGGCTGTTGGTGATCGAGTCGAGATGATCGGCCGCATCGTGGAAGTGAAGGTGGACCGTACGAAGTACGGCCGCCCGTACGTGTTCCTGAACTTCGGCCATTGGAAGGGCCGCGTTGCGAAAGTGAACATCTGGTCCGATGGCCTAAAGAAGCTGGCGCAGGCGCCAGACGCCTCATGGGTTGGGAAATGGATCAGCGTCACGGGCTTGGTGGACCCGCCCTTCGAGAACAAAAAGCACGGTTACACGCATCTCAGCATCACGCTGACCGAGGCCAACCAGTTGCGCGTCATCGACGAGGGTGAGGCCAAGCGCCGCCTTGCAAGCCGAGGCAAAGCAGTCAACCCAGGCGTCGGCACAGGATCGGCAAACCAGGATGTCCTATCCAGACTTGGTGTCCAGCCGACCGGAGCCCCCAGGCCTTCCAGCACAAAGCCGACCCCCGCGGGCAGCCCTGTAGCCGTCGCTTCGGCTCAGCAGAAGCTGTCAAGCGGGCGCGGAACCCCGCAGATGACGCCGAACGAGGCTATTCTCGCAAGCCTCTCCGGAAGTGCCAGGAAAACCGCCAGCGGTCCAGGTACCGGCCCGCGTTCCTCTAGTCCCAGGGTGACGTTGCCTCCGCCCACGTACCAGCCCCCGCCGCCTAAGGGTTCTGGTATCCCAAGCTGGATTTGGTGGATCGGAATTGGGATCCTCATCCTGTTGATGGGCGCAAGGTGATCTTCCTGGACCGGTCGGCTGAAGGATGCATTCCCCGTAGCCATCTACGCCATGATAGAGCAATATTGAAGGCCCACACAATGCAAGACAACTCCGAAACATTGCAAGACCTCATCTTAAACGCAAAAATTCTCCCTCCTCGTCCCCCTCAAGCAGCATCTGAGATATCTCGAATTCAGAGACTCAATATTAAAAAATGGAAAGAGGCTGACGTGAGAGCAGAGATCATTGATCCGCTCGTTCGGCTTCTTGGCTACGACAAAGAAAGCTATTTTTCACTTGAACGCGAAAAATCTGTGGAGGTATTAGGCAATCACAAGGCACTTGACTACAACTTCACCCTCTGGTCGGAAAATTTCTGGCTGATCGAAGCAAAACGACCAAACTCAGGTGACTTCAAATCAGATGCCCTCTTCCAGGCACTGCGGTACGCTGCACACCCCGATATCAACGCAGCCTTAATAGTGCTTTGTGATGGTGACAAAATTGAGGTTTATGATCGCGAGGTAAGCCTGACGACTTCAGTGCTTCGCATTGACCGCCCCAACCTAGATCAAGATTTTGACAAATTGCGTGCAATTCTATCTCCGTGGCAGGTATTCTTCTTTGAGAAGCGCCGTGTTTTGAGATTGATAGACAAGGTATTTGATAAGGAAATGCACCTCGGACGCATCAAGGAGTTCCGCGACGCAATCGACCGCCGACTTGCCGAGAAGCGCTCCATTATCCTTACCAACTTCCAAGACCTAGTAGATATAGAAAAAGATTTTCTGACATATGCAGACCGCATTAGCAACTCAAGCGTGGAAGATATTGCAGATGTACTGTACTTCCTAAGCCAGACCGAATCAGCAATCCGCGCGATGACAGATCGCCTTATTGAGCACTGCTCACGTAATGCATTTCAGACAATATACCGCATTTTTCCCGACAAAGCACGGGATGCAAACCACAATTACTGGGGCCACGCACTCGACTTACTTATGTCATTAGCGCAAACAGACATTCATGCTAACTGGCTGCCTGGATACCTTTGCCAAAGCGGCAGGCAAAACTTCTCAGCTGCCACTGAAATCCTGATTTCTTTTTGCCTGAGCGGGTTTCGCAATGACGAAATTCGCAAAATAGTTCTATTGTATTCCGCGGCCGCGCGGCGTATCGCCAAACTGCACATGGTACTGAAACAAGACATACGGGGAGCGGGAGATATATTCCACGTTATCCAACGTTTTGCGGGCGATGAGCTATCTTTTGCACAAGCGGTCTCTACGCCAAAACGGCACCTCCTGCTGCTCCTTGACAACATAGAGGTTATGGCAACCGCCAAATTTGTACGGACACACACCAACGATCAAAGCAAGTTCCTTCATGCCTCTGCACACCACGATTTAGAAGAGATGTGGCGGACCGAAATCAACCTGCTTTCTAAAGTTTCCAATTATAGGCAGCTACTAGCCGACCATGATTTCGGTGAAACTTTCTGCACTGAAGGAAACGCCGTGGTATATGACCAGCTCGGCCACCTTTCCCTTTGTATCATTGAGAAATATCCTACTTGGAAGTCATGGGCAATTGAACACAAGAGAGATGATATTGAGCAACTTGCTGCTTACGGTTCGTGGCAGGCGCGTAAATGGCTTGGGCTTGATATTAATGCTGACATCTCTCGCCCCACCGACCGTGAAATTGCGGATAGATTTTTCTTCGGCGATGTGAACACAAGCAACACGCTACGGTCTTATTACGGATGGCGCTGATATGCGGGTAACATCACTCGTGGCACACACTAAGCGAGCTTCACATATACAGCTTCGACCAAGAGCAGCACGGCTCAATGCATTGTCGATCATACAAACAAGATGATCCAGCTTATCTGGATAGAGCTCTCTTCTGACCGGATGGAACGCAGATGAGCAATCAAACTGCCACATCTCCGAAGCCGAAGCGGATGACGAAAAGCCAGCGTGCAGGGCACCAGGCAAGCAAAACATTTGCTGAACGGCAGACAACTCTTGTGCAGCCTGCACCGGCAGTCATGCTGCCCCCTCTGGAGCCGTTCACCCTGGGCGGGACCGGAGCAGGATTCACGTTCTCCGACTTTGCAGCTTGGGCTCTTTCCGACCTACGGGACAACGTCGCAAGGGGACTCCTTGCCGAGTACCTCGTCGCACGGGCTCTTGGAATAACCCCGCCGCCAAGACGGGCGTGGGATGAAGCAGACTTGTGGCTCGACTCGACCCCGATCCATGTCAAGGCGTCCGCATACATCCAGTCCTGGGGGCAGGAGAGCCCATCTCGAATCAGCTTCAGCAATCTCCGCCCGCAACGCCCCAAGATCCTGGAATCGCTCTACGTCCTGTGCGTCAACACGTGCCGGTCTCATGATGCGTTCCGCCCATGTGATTTGGACTCTTGGGTTTTCTATCCGATCACCGGGATGCGGATTGCCGAGATTGGGTGCTCGGCGCTGTCGCTTCCGCGTGTCGAGCAGGAGGCCACGCCCGTCGGCTTCACTGGGCTGCATGGCGCCGTGCGCGGCCTGCTGGCCAACGTACAGCCCTCGTCAGACGCCTCTGCGTGACTGCGATCCTACTCCTTACCAGAACGCACCTGTTGCCGACGCTGGCCCCGGGTCCATTTTGCTGAGCAATCAGCAGTTCATTGGGGCGTTCCATGGCTCGGCGGCGGACCGTCCGACGCGATGAGGCGGCCGAGGTCATTCAGGAGGCCCGGCGCATTCTGAAGGACCAAGACGCGGCGGCGCTCGCCGACGGCGCGACACTTGGCGCCCTCGAGGGGGCTGCGTCGGATGATTTCGATGAGACGTTCGCTGCGGAGAGGGTTGCCGCCTTGCTTGCCGCCGATGCTTGGCGGACTCTCAAGAACCGCTTGGCACAGCGCCGCTCCCAGGAACGTGCCGTCGAGGACGGGACCGCGCCGGTTCATGTTCGGCTGCCACCCGACATCGTGCAGGCCCTGTCCGGGATCGCTCCGTCCCCTGTGGAGGCCATCCGCCAGCTGCTGGTAGGCGCCGCCGCCGCGGCGCCGGAGCCGGGCTCGGAGGAGTTCTGTCGCAGCCGCCTCTGCATGCCGGAGGTGCCGTTGGCGGATCCCGGGCGCTGGGAGTGCAGGACCTGCGGTTTGGTCGGCCGGACGGACTGGCCGTTCAACAGGCACATGATGCTGCTGTTGGCGGCGTCCGCCGATCGCACAGGGTCGCTGCGCGACGCCGCAGCCGACATCTACGAGCGGTTCCCCGGGGGCTTGCGGTTCACCGCAGCAGCCTGGGCCGCCGACCAGAGCGACCTGCCGCGCCGCGAGCGGCGCCAAGCCAAAGCCGAGCGGTCGGCAACGCTGAGCCGCCTTGCCGACCATGGCCTGCTGGAGGAGGCGCCCGGTCCCCGTGGAGGCGCGGGCTACCGCACGCTCGAGGAACCGCCGGAGTGGCTGGCCGACCTGCTGGTCGAGCGGCGCGCTGAGCGCGAAGCCGAGGAGACCGCGCGGCAAGCCCGCGCCGAGGCCATCCAGCGGGCCGTCGCAGAGGGACTCAGCTACATCACGGAAGCTGGAACCGCTGTCTGCATCGAGCAGTCTGAATACGGTCTGGAACTCGTCTTCCCGGCGGCGCCCGCGGTCGAAATCCGGGAGGCCATGAAACTCGATGGCGACTGCCGCTGGGACCCCGACCGGCGGCGCTGGCTCCGCATGCGGCCGGTCGCATCCGTCGAGTCGTGGTTGGCCAAGGCGATCGAAGCCGGTGCGACTGTGTTGCCGCGCCAGCCCTGAGACAACGCCGACCATGCAGGACAACAACCACCGCCCGCGCGGCGCTGTCCGCACTGGTGCCTTTCGGTCTTACTCCCACACCTGCGGCACGCCATAGCGCTCGCCCAAGCCGCGGCGGTGGAGCTCCGCGCAGATGTCGAAAATCATCTCAAACGGCGGGTTGCCGTCGGCGGGTTTGCCGAGGGCGTAGACGGCGTCCTGGGTGCGGGCCAGCATCTGGTCCAGGTCGAGGGTCTGAACGCCGGATGTCCGCCGCAGCTTCCCCGTCTCTGAGTTCTCGCCGTACAGGAGCAACAGGTACCGATCCTCAACGAGGTCGCGCAGTACGACAGCCCACCAGCCGTCGAGCGTCGCCACCACCGCCGCATCAGCATCGATCAAGCCATCGACGACCGCAAGCTCCTCGGCGGTCGCCAGACCGACCTCGAGCTCGTCACGGCGACGTCGGATAATGTCGCTGAGCGACGAGGGGATCTGTTGCCGCAGGTCGTCCGTCATGTCGGCACCCTTGCTTGCCCGATTTCCATCCCAAACAGCCACGGTCACCGTTCGTCCAGCGATACCTTGTGGTCCTTCGCCGACATCAACGCCGACCTCAGCAGCTGCCCGCCGGGACCATCCCTGCCAAATCGTCGTGGCGCAGGTCCCTGCCCTTGGAAGGCCCCCCGCGCCTCACGAGTTCGGCGGCGGCGCCAACGCAGACCTCAGCGATCTCCGCCCTCGCCTCCTCCTCATCGGCCGGGTAGGTGCGCTTCTCCGGCGCCGTCACCATGGCCCACTCCGCGTCGCCGACCATGCGCATCCAGGTACCGCGCCCGTCCACGCCGGAACGGAATTCAGCGGCCGCCGCCACGGCATCGTCTTCCGAGGTCAACAGCATCGTCCATCGCCAGCCGGACACCCCATGCCGAGTGATGGACAAACGGATGCTGAGGTGTTGGTTTCCCTCGGTGCTCACTGGACTCTCCTGGCCTGCGCGGACCGGAAAGTCAGTGATCAGACGTTAACAACCCCCCTATCGGCCCGTACCACGCCATTGTCGGCAACGACCTTCTGGCCCAGGTGAACGGCGACACTGCTTCCACTGCCCGGCCTGTCACGCCGAAAGCAAAGGCTGTCGTCAGCGCTGGAAGGCACAGGCGCCCCCTCGGATTTCGGCAAGGGCGCGGTGTGCTTCAACATGGAGCGGGGCGCGACGGCTGAGGGAATCAACGAGGCGGTCCGACGGCTTGCCTGTCTGTGAGCGGGACAGTCTTCTTCCCCGCACCGCTCGCCGAACATCAACCTGGCCAGCCATGGGCTGCATGGCTGGCCGTCCTGCCCGCATCAGGCCGCCTTCTTGCGACCGAGGCCGATCTGCTTGGCAAACTCGCTGCGTCGCGCGGCATAGCTCGGAGCCACCATGGGGTACTCGGCGGGAAGCCCCCACTTGGCCCGGTACTCCTCGGGCGACATCCCGTAGGTGGTCCGAAGGTAGCGCTTCAGCATCTTCAGCTTCTTGCCGTCTTCCAAGCAGACGATGTAGTCCGGCGTGACCGACCTGCGGATCGAAACCGCAGGCTCCTGCTTCTGCTTCTGCTCAACGGGAGCCGTCGGCTGCCCGAGCTGAGAGAGAGTCGAATGAACAACACGGATCATCTCCGGAAGTTCGTTCGGCTGGACACGGTTCGCGCTCACGTACGCAGCAACGATCGCCGCGGTCATCGAGGTAACGTCAGCAGCTTGGTCAGGAAGGTTGATCTTCGAATCCATAACAGGCCTCTCTTTCATGCCTCACGTTTGCGATGAGATCTACGGCTCGCAAAGCACCACAACGGCCAATGCCACTAGCTCGCGAGCACCATCTAATCTCTATTCTGATTCATGATCGGATTCAGGCGCAAGGGGATCTTGCCAAAAAATCGCGCCCACCCAATCAGAGCCTCCAACTGAAGGATCAGGTCAGCGCGACTGAAGGAAGTTGTTGTTATGATCACCACCAGCGCATGAGCAGACGATGATTAGCCAACTTCCACTTCGGGGATCAGATGACCAAGGCCGAGCTGCTCGGCAAGAGCTTCGACGATCGTCCGCAAACGGTCACCGACCGCGTAGACCAAGCTCTCGCGATCGTCGCGGCAGCTGCTGGCCCGCCTCGCTTCAGCGAACGTCACAACAGCCTGTTCGAACGCCGCGCGCTCCGCTCTTTCCGGACAGCGCAGGCCATCCGGGATTCTCTCCGCGCGGCCCAGGATACAGATGCGCAGCTTGGCACGGATTTCGTCGCCCTCCCCCAACTCCTTGGCCAGTGCGGGCAGATAGAGCTTGGTCAAGGCATTCAGTGGCCCGCTATACGATTCCCTGGCAGGCAGCAAGGCCAACGCCCGCTCCAGCTGCCCCAGCGTACCGCTGGCGACCGGCACGACGGGCGGCCTCATCTTTGGGGACTCGGCTGCTGTCGGCGCCGCGTCAGGCTGCGGGGCAACCAAAGCCGGAACGGTGGTCATGGGGACAGCCACCCCGGCACTGAAGCCCCTGAACGGCCTGGTAACGACCGCATGCGGCCGGAACGGTTCCATTGCGGCCGGAACCGGCACCAAGACAATGTCCACATCAGGCTCAGTGTCCTGCGCGGGGACCAACACCTCAGTCCCTTTCTCCCGTTCCAGCAGACCCGCCCGGAGCATAGCTCGCGTCTGCGTCTCTTCGACCACGGCGTCTTGAGCGATGCGCAGCGCCTCTGCAAGCAGGCGCGCAACGCGACGCTGCGCTTCTTCCAAGTCGTCGCCATCCCCTTCACAGGCCATCGCCTCCAATGCCCCTTGCCAGAGAGCACTGTTAACACCGGCGTGCGGGTGTTCACGGGTTAGAACCACCCAGGCAAGACCTTCGTGCGGCAGACCATCCCTCTGGAGAGCTTCCTTCATCAACACCCGCGGAGCATCAGCGAGATCGCGGGCGTAGGCCATGGCGACACGGCCCAGGGCCCCCTCGGCGTCGCTGGTGGATTCACTGATCAGCTCCGCCAGCGCGCGCCGGATGTCCTGGGCGTCGACGCGGGGGAACGAGCGGATGACCTGCTCGGTCACAAGGTCGGCATCGGCGACCGTGGTCGGAGCGACCACCGCAACCAAGGCGCCGGTGCTGACGGGAAGCGGAGGAAGGTCGACGGGAACCGGCTGGCCGACATGCCACAATTCAGCTTCGGCTGCCTTCATGGCCCTGATCTCGAACGGCCTCTGGAAGTCCTCGCGTGCAGTCCGGTCCAACTCCGCCTCGTGCTGCATCCACATGGGTTCGGTCATCACGCGGCCGTCGTCAGTCCAAACGTGAATCTTGGCACTGCCATAGCCCTTACGAAACAGCCAGCGGCGCACGCGAGCGGCCTTGGCCACGTCCACCTCAGTTGCGCTCAGCAGCCACGCTTGGCCGCCGACTGCGAGGCGAGCCAAGGCGTCCACGAAGGCTGAGAATGCGTGCCGGATGCCACCGGAGAGGTCCGCATGCATAGCCAGCGGGGGCTTTACCCCCCGATCAAGGGCGTGCACGTAGACCAGCCACTGGCCGATGAGCTGTTCCCCCGTGGTAGCAGCACCCACAGCGGACAGGTAGTAGACGGCGCGGTGAACCCAGAGTCCCGGCAAGACCATCCGCTGCCCCTGCACCGGGCCGTCGAACACCCTCAGGACGCGGAGTGCAGCCCTGCTGGCGTACGGGGCTGAGTAGCTGGTGAGGGGGTTGAAACCATCGGCGATCAGCTTTGCCACCGGCTGCTTTGCTGGTTCGGCCGCCACGGTCAGCACACCGTCATGATCGACGGCGACACGGCGATCGGCACGAACCCTGGGGTGTGCCCACAGCAATGCTTCGGCGACCTCGGAGTCGACGTCAGCCGCAGGCGGCAAGCCGAGGAGGCTGCGCAGACGCTCGCGTGTCCATGAACGCAAGGCGTTGTCGTCGCGCCGGACGGCTACGCCCTCGAGCGCGATGAACAGGCGGAACGCCGCAGCTGACGGCGCCTCTCGGACGACGTCGACCGGCAGCCGGATGTAAACGCCCTGGTTCCGCCAAGCATGAAGGGCGCAGTCGACACGGATGATCCCATCGGAGATCTCGTAGACGAACGCCGCGCCTTTCGGCAGACGCTTGCGGCTGTCCGTCCATTGAGCAGAGGACAGGCCACCCGCACGGAGCAAGGCAGCCTCAGCGGACTTCTTGGTGATCCCCGCTGACCGCGCCAGAGCCGACAGACGGATTGTCGTGCGCCCGGCTGACCAGTAGGCCGCCAAGGTCACGTAGACCGCCCAGGCTTCGAGGTCCATGCTTGGCCGAGCAAGGGAGGTCTCCACGTCGAGGGCGGCAACGACACCAAGTCCCTTCTCCCAATCCTCGGCTCGCCCTCGCGCGGTCGCGACGACACCCTTGTGGTCCGTGTTCGGCCGGGGATGAGTGATGTTGCGTGTACGTGCCATGGGGCCGGTCTCAGGATGGACATATATCACTGTTCGGCATGCTGCCGCCGATCGCAAGGACCGCGTGATCGCCCCCCCCTACCCCCCGCAGCCTCCGGGTTGGCATGTTGGCAGCCCCCAGCCCCGGACATTCGCCGAGGCAGACCGCAATGCAGGATTTCTTCGTCTGAAAATGTGCAATTTCAGTCACTTATACGAAATTCAAGCCCCAGACTAAAAGAGAATTTGGTCGGCAGGGCCTGCCTCCGGCGCGAACCGTCCGTGGGTAGGTCAAGCTGATCCCCAGCTCGACCTACCCCGGCACCAGACCACTGGTCAAAACACTCCGGCAGTGACGCCGCACCTGAGAAGGCTGTCCGGGCCCGCGCTTGGCCGGGTCGCCACACCAGGCGAGCTCCATCCGCAGGCGTTTGGCAATGACACACTCGGCGGGGGCTGGCGCGGCCCAAATGGGGCCTGCCAGTCCGAGGGACATACAGGACGCCTTAGCAGGGTACCTAATTCTCTTTTTATTCTGGGGCTAGACCGGCGCATAAACCGTTGTTTTACAAAGATAGCCTACGGAAATTCGTTGCTGACGCCACCAGCGGCGGTTCCTCTCACCAGAGAGTGCCGCGCGTCGCCCAACGACCGGCTGGAACGGAGTCCGAGACGCGCTCCCCGTGCCCCTGCGGCTGTCGGCAGTCCCTCAGAGTTCGACTGAACCTGTCCGATCTGCCTCCATGCACCCCAGGCTAACGGCACCCTCACAATCGGTTTCTAGTTCTCTTTAATTCTGGCCCTAATTCTGCGCACAAGGCCATGAAATATAAGGAAACATCATACGAAAAATGCCCACGGGCTCCAGCGCCATTCCTGGAGCATGGTGCACGCCGCTGTCCGGCGGCAACCCGACACAGGCGCACGTTGCCGGTCAACTGTCTTCTCCCCGATGAGACCCCCTAGCCACGGTGTCGGCCGAGCAGCTTCCGCATGGCCGCGACGTCACCGCGCCCCGGCTACCCCCGTGCGCTGAACAACCACGAGCACACTACACCGGCCGGGTTCGGCAGCCGAAGGTGCCGCCACTCTTCGACTGCGATCTCCACACCGTCACTCTGATCGCCAGGATTGTGGCCCATCAACAATTTTCCATGGCACAGAGAACCGAACCGGGGCACGATGATAGAGGCACCGGCGTCCGGTGTCTTGCATTTCAGGGAGCGGCGATGGGAGAGGTGATCCAGCTCGCAAGCAGGCGCAGGCAGAAGGCACCGACGGCGCCGTCGAGGTCAGCGGCACCACTCGCCGCTGATCTGCTGGGGCGCTTGGCCAATGGCGAACTCCGCTGCGTCGGAGTGCGTGCGCTTCCGGGCAAAGGGCACAAGGTCGATCTGGACCTGTGGAACGGGGTACACCTGACCTTCACCTCCGAAGCAGTCAAGCTGCCGCCGGAGCGGATCGAGCAGGCCCTGCGCGCCACAGCGGCTCAGCTGCGTCAGCAGGCTGCTGAGGGCGGCATCTTCAATGAGGGGCCGTTCCGCGGTCGGTGGCTCGACGCGGCCCACGGCCTGACGGCATCCATGCAGCTGTCGAACGGCACGGCGGCGTGCGCGAACGCGGTGGAGGACGCGGCCGAGGCCTTGCTCGCCTTCCAGGCGGCGATGAAGCTGTGGGCAGCCGCTTGGGACACCGCTGAGGGCCGTCAGCGTGTTGGCTGGTAGTTCCCGGGCATCGTAGCCAGAGCAATCGCTCGCAGGCCCTGCGTGGGTCGAGTCCGAAGGTCCTGGACAAGCGTGTCACCGCCCAGGTCCCGTTTCTCCACGCCGCCAGCGCTGGTACCCTTACGAGCAGAACGCCCCTACCCAACCCCGAACATGCCGCTGCTGTATTACTGGCGTGGCTGCTGCTGGCGGGGAACGAGGCCGCGGTCGCGGCCTTGATACGGGACGAGGAGCCCGGCTTGGCGGAAGAGCGACGCCGGTACCTGATGACGGAGGCGATCCGGCGCGACCGGTAGCATGTTGAAGCCCTTCGCAACCTGTACGACGGCCGCTGCCAGATCTGCGAATGGGCGCCCCGAGCCCGCTACGGCGCCGACGTCTGCGAAGGGCATCATGTCCGGTGGCTGAGCCGCGGCGGCCAGGACGACCTCTGGAACATGGTCCTGGTCTGCCCGAACCACCACCGGGTGCTGCACCGTGTCGACGCCCCCTTCGACTTTGCGGCTGGCGGCTTCCGGGTGGGGCAAGCCATCGAACTGTTGGCGCTCGCCCGTCACGACATCGCCGCTTAACAATCTCGCTCGACCGGGGCACGCGGCGCTTCCGGCGCCACACCGATCAGCCAGCACTGCGCCCGAGAACACCAGGCATTCGCCAGAGCGACGCCATTCGCAAGCCGGGGGAGCGGCGGCACACATCAGGAGCGCGGCTGGGGAAGCTGCGACTCGATTCACCTTGCTGTTTCCCAACCTCCCCAGTACAGTCAAGTTCGTCTGGGAAAAGGACGAAAGCCGGATCTCCGCCGCGGCGGAACAAGGGCCCAAAAGTCGGATCCCCAAGCACTCCGTGAGAGGAGATTGGGATTTGGGCACATCGGCACCGACTGATTTTCATGCATCGTAGCTGACCGGCGGCTGTGCTTCTGCGCAGCCCAGGGCCGTGTCCTCATGTCTTCTCATTTGCTCGGATGGCCTACGGCCACGCCGACGGAGAACTGCGTCCCGTTCACCCGCGACCGGCGCTGCCGGTCCTGATTCCCAGGGGGAATAGTCATGTCCAACGTCACCGTCATCGGCGCCCAGTGGGGCGATGAGGGCAAGGGAAAGATCGTCGACTGGCTGTCCAGCCGCGCCGACGTCGTGGTGCGCTTCCAGGGCGGCCACAACGCCGGGCACACGCTGGTCGTGGACGGCGAGGTCTACAAGCTGAGCCTGCTGCCCTCCGGCGTCATCCGCCCGGGCAAGCTCGGCGTCATCGGCAACGGCGTCGTGGTCGACCCGTGGGCGCTGCTCAAGGAGATCGACGCCATCGCCCAGCGCGGCGTCGCCATCGGCCCGGACAACCTGCTGCTCGCCGACAACGCGGCGCTGATCCTGCCGGTGCACAGCGCGGTGGACCTGGCGCGCGAGACCGCCCGGGGTGCGTCCAAGATCGGCACCACCGGCCGCGGCATCGGCCCAGCCTACGAGGACAAGGTGGCCCGGCGGGCCATCCGGGTCTGCGACCTAGCCGACGAGGCGCTGCTGGCGGAGAAGGTCGAGCAGCTGCTCGTCCATCACAACGCGCTGCTGCGCGGCTACGGCGCCGAGGAGATCTTCGCCGCCGACCTGCTGGAGCAGCTAAAGGAGGTCGCCCCGCGCATCCTGCCCTACGCCCAGCCGGTCTGGGAGCGTCTCGACCAGGCGCGCCGGGCGGGCAGCCGCATCCTGTTCGAGGGCGCGCAGGGCGCCATGCTCGACGTCGACCACGGCACCTACCCCTACGTGACCTCGTCCAACACGGTGGCCGCCCAGGCCGCCGCGGGCTCGGGTGTGGGGCCCAAGCAGATCGGCTTCGTGCTCGGCATCGCCAAGGCCTACACGACGCGCGTCGGCTCCGGGCCGTTCCCGACTGAGCAGGCCAACGCGATCGGCGAGCTCATCGGCCAGCGCGGCCGGGAGTTCGGCACCGTGACCGGGCGCAAGCGGCGGTGCGGCTGGTTCGATGCAGTCATGGTGCGCCAGGCCATCAAGACCGGGGGCATCGACGGCATCGCGCTCACCAAGCTCGACGTCCTGGACGAGCTGACGGAGGTCAAGATCTGCACGGGCTACCGGTACCGGGGCGAGACCCTGACCCGCTTCCCGTCCGGTCAAGCCGCTCAGGCCGAGGTGGAGGCCATCTACGAGACGTTCCCGGGGTGGCAGAGCAGCACCTGTGGGGCGCGCAGCTGGGCGCAGCTCCCGGCCGCCGCGGTCAAGTATGCCCGCCGCCTGGAGGAGCTGATCGAAGCCCCGATCACGCTGCTGTCCACCAGCCCGGAGCGTGAGGACACCATCCTGATGCGCGATCCGTTCGCGGGGTGACGGGCAGTTGCACGCACCGGGCCAATTCAGCCTGACCCGGTGCGTGCCGCAGCGCTGAGTATTCGACGCTCGACGTCACGTGAGTCTGAGCTGAGAACACCGCGGAATGTAGCTGACGCCAGAGGCGGCGTGATCAGCTTTCCCCCTCCGCGGGGCGTCCGCGGCTTCGGCGGTCCTCGACAAGTACCTCGAGCATCCTGACGGCGGGCCGCAGGTCATCGACCTCCAGCGCCTCGGCCGCCGCGGTCAACCGCGCCATCAGCGCCTGCCGCTCAACCGAGGCTTCGGCCTGCTCCGAGAGCAGCAAACTGTCGGTGGTTGCGCCAAGCACCAAGGCGATCTTCACCAGGGTTCCGAGATCGGGTTCATGCCGATCCTGGATATAATGACCGTACCGCCGCTCGGCCAGCCCGGCTCGCCGGGCCACCTCGGTGTCCGTCAGTCCCAAGGCTTGCGCCCGCTCGCGCAGTCGTTTTCCGAGCCCTTCCATACGTTCGGTGTGCCCGCGACACCATGCCCAGGTCTACGTAGAGTTCCTACTTTCAACCCCAGGAAAGCTGGGGTATACCTTCTGCGTGCAACCGCGGGCATCGGCGCTCCGGTGACATGCTTCCTCCACCCGCAAGCAGCAGAAGCAGGGGCCTGTATGATCACGACGATCACTGGAACGATTGCGGCCCTCGGCCCGTCAAAAAGCACCAAAGATGGCACGGTTTACGACTACATTCGGATCGCCAAAACCAACGGCGAAGACGAATTACTGAAATCCGTCAGCACTCATTCTGTTGTAAATTCTTACATTCGGCTGGGGCTGTCCGGAACATTCTTTTTGCGGAACAACGGAGTGCATCTACTCCTTGCCGCCGAAGTGGACGGCCGATTTGCCAGCGACTATGAGGAGTTCCACACCGAATACCGTGCAGCGAAAATCGTCGTGAAAGGGGTGTTCTTGGCTGCCCCGATTCTGATTGCCATCGGGGCACTGCTCGGCAAAGGTGAGGGCGGTGGCGTGGCCCTGATGGGCGTTCTTCTCCTAATTCCTTCATGGATCCTGGGGTTCGTTCGCGCCCTCCCCAACATGCTCCAGAGCCGGGTACCTACCTTGCAAGAACTGGAAGCCGCACGAGCGGCTGCCAAGACCGCGCTGCCTGACAAGACCGCGCTGCCCGCCCCCATGCCCGCTTGAACTTGGTCAACTCCACCGGACGCGACTCCCTCCGGGCCATGGCGATGATCTCGATCACCGCCATGGCATGACCCTCAAGCTTGGCGGCGCATGCTGCGTTCTGTCCCCCGTCGGGACATAGAGATTGTTGATGTCAGGGGCCCAATGCATCGCTTTCTTCAAGCCTCGGTAGCCGCCATGATCGTCGTCGGTTCACCATCCGCGCTGGCCGCCAACCTTGCTGCCCGCGCCTTCAATCGCGAGGTCTACGAGGTCGTAAAGGATCAGGCGGTGCTGGACGCGGTGCGGAAAATCATGCCGCCCCGGACTTCGAGCTATGGTCGACCTGGGCCAAGCTCGGCGTCAGCGCACCCATGGAAGAGCGCGACGGTGTCGTGTTCGGCTTCGGGTGTCAGCCCAGCAACTGTGCAACCGTCCACGCCCGCCTCGCGCTCGACCACAACGGCAACGTTTGGGCGTCACTCACCGAGGACGGCCGGAACACGGTCTACTACGGCAACCCGCCCGACACCGTGAAGCCGCTGCTGACCATAGGGGACTGACCATCGGGCCGCACTCTGGTGTCAGCGGACAGTCGCGCCAATCCCGCGGACATCAATGCTCAACAGACGCCGGTCCGGTGACCTCAACATGTCGGCGCCTCAACAAGCGACGGTACCGGCGGACCAACAGGAGACGGCAAGCCAACATGGTGACGCCACCATGCCAGCGCGAAGTGGAACGCCCCTAAGCGCTGTCCCTGTTGTCGCCGCCCGTTCCGATGCCAGCACCATCGCCAGCCAACCGCGTTTCCGAAGGCTCTGTTCATGACCTCCATCTATCTCAGCTACATCGTCGGCATCCCGGTACTGACAGCTATCTTCTGCGCCATCGTACCCCAGTGGGGTTTTCGCGACGGGGACTTGGCAACCGGAATCCTCGCCATTTTCCTGTTCTTCTGCTGGATTGGAGGCGGCGCCATCGGTTTCTTCACCCCACAGTGGCTTGCCATCCAGTACGGCGATGGCACCTTGGGAGCCCTTGGCCGCACCGCCCAGATCGTCGGCGCCCCGTGCGGCTTTATCATCGCGCTCCGGGGGTCCCTCCTGTTCGCGACACTTGGACTGCTGGCCGCCGGGGTTGGCGGCATCATCAGCCTCGGAATCTGGGTCATCAACGGCTGACGTTCCCCCCTGGCCCGCCTGCGCCGGTCTGGAATGCACTCGGTGGCGGAAGGCCAGCGTTGGACTGAAGCCGCAGGCCCTGTCCCCCGAGGAACGGCGCGCCATGCTGCACTTCGCCCAGGTCTTCACAGGAACGCAGCAAGCCATGCTCCTCCGGGCAATGACGGAGATGAACGTCCGCCTGGAAGCTGAAGGCAAGCCGACGCTACGTCTGCTGGACGTAATATACGAGGTGCTCGCCCGCGGAATCGGCCCTGACGTCAGGTTCGGGGAACCGGCCGGTCCGGCATCGAGCGCTTCGACACTCTCGGGCGCCCCAGAGTCCGCGTAGACCTGACGGCAACCGGCCCCCTTCACTCACACCAAATCCGCCTGAGCCGGAACGCCTCGAACACACCGAACCCTCCAGGCGGCGTACGGCTGTGCCCGCCTTGACCACCGGCACCCTGGAGAAGTTCCGGGCAGTTCACAGGTGCTGCCGGAGTGCGGCTGCCGTGTCCTTCCCCGGCCCTACTCGGGCAGCACGTGCTCGCTTTCCAGATGCCGATCAGCGCCGTCGGCCAGCCTTATGACTGGGGGCTCGGATACCAGCAGGGGCATCCCGCGCCGCGTGGCGTTCTCGGTCCACATGTCCAGGAATACGCCCAGATGGGGGCGATCTCCCCGCTCACGGGAGAGGAGTTCGAGCAAGCTCTCCAGGCTCCGGTTGTGTCCGGTGGGCGTGGTCCGGCCGGAGAGCAAGGCGTAGCGGACGTAGAGGGCAAACGTGTTCAGCACGTCACCCTCGCAGTACGCCCGCACGTCCGCGATGCGCCCTTGAGCGACCATGTCGGCGACCTCGGAGCCGTGCCCGCCGATTTTGCTTGGCAGCCCCATGGACCGGCACACGTCGTCAAGGCCACCGAGGTTGCGCGTGGCGCCGAAATCGCTGAGCACATCGTACAGGTCACAGTGCCAGTCCGCGCTGTAGCGCTGACCATATGTCGACCACTTGTCGCCCGCCTTGTACCAGGCGTCCGCCGCGACACCGTGGAACAGTGCGCGGAGCTTGAGCAGCGGCAGGTCGAAGCCCCGTCCGTTGTACGTGACCACCCGCGGCTTCCGGTCGGCGAACCACCTCCAGAACGCCTTGAGGATCTGAGCTTCGCTGTAGTCCTCGCGCCCACCGGAGCGCACGCCGGTGACCCGGTACCATTCGTATCCGGCGTCTTCTCGGACGATCTCCGCCTCGACGAAGGAGACGGCGACGACACGGTGATACGGCAGCTTGGGGAACGCCGCCGGATCGGCGTCGGATGGAAGGAGATCGGTTTCGGGGACAGTCTCGACGTCCAGGCAGGCCAGCACCGAGTGGAATTGCTGAACCATGCCGTCTCCCGTCCGGGTTGATTCCACCGCGGAAGCTACATGACAACTTCCGCAATCAGCAATCGGACTGTCGTCCTAGAGCGCCAACGTGGATGCACTCGACCTGATCATCGGAGGCAAGGCCAAAGCCAGGGTGCCCCATCCTGGAGAACATTTATTGAGCAGTCGCACGACACCCGTTTCCGCGCCTGGGAGGCCCCTCGATCGCGATCGCCTCCGATACTTCAATCGGCGTGTCAGGATCGATGGAACCTGATAGGCTGAATGCTCCGGCCTCAATGCAACCACGCAATGCACGATCCCGACGCCCCATACCGGCTTGCCGCCTTCGATCGCCTCCGCATGCTGAAGGCGATCCATGGAAGCGCGTTGCCGTGGAGCGCCATCGCCGAGGGGTTCGTCTGCGGCACCGAACAGGTGCGGTTTGCCAGCGCAGCTCAGGGAATCTTCAAACCGGCCCAGATGAAGGGCGTCCTGAGCGTCAAGACGGTCGTCCCTAAGCCCGGTGGCCGCATCTGGTACCATGACCAGCTGGAGTCAGACGCCAAGCTCGCCACCGCTACAGACACCCTCGCCTACGCCTTCAAGGGAAGGAATCCGGACGATCCGCAGAACCGGTTACTGCGCGGCGCTATGGAGGGACGGCTTCCCATCATCTACTTCTACGGCGTGGCACCCGGCGCCTATGAGCCGATCTTCCCCACCTATGTGGTCGACTGGAATCCCAACGACCTCTCCGTGAAGCTCGCTCCGAAACCGGTCGCCGATCAAGCCACCCTGTGGATGCCGCCCGGCGCCGAGGAACGCCGCTACGCCCTGCGGCAGGTCAAGCAGCGGCTGCACCAGTCCTCGTTCCGCGAGCGGGTGGTCGCCGCTTACGAAGGACGGTGCGCGCTGTCCGGCCTGCCCGAGGTCCGGCTGGTAGACGCGGCGCACATCATCCCAGACAGCGATGAGGACCTGGGACAACCCGACATCCGCAACGGCATCTGTATGTCCAAGCTGCACCACGCCGCATACGATGCAGACTTGATCGGCATCGATCCCGACCACCGCATCCACATCTCCGAGCGGCTCCTGGAACTGCACGATGGCCCGATGCTCGAACTCGGCATCAAGGGGCTGAAGGGACAGGTGATCCGATTGCCCCGCGAGGATCAGCTGAAGCCCGATCCGGAGCGGCTGGCACTTCGGTTCGAACGCTTCAAGAAGGCCGCATGACCACCCGCCCCTTGCGTTCCTCCCCATGACCGGACCCATGCCGACCGCCCCAACTCCAGAAGCTCCAAAGACCGGCACGGCGCCCATGGGGAATCCGATGGCCGTGTACGACCGCCGGGCTTTGGAACTTGCCAGCCAGTACGAGACGGTCGGCTTCGACGAAGTCCACGCCGACATCCTGGATCTGTTGCCGCCGGAAGGAGCGACCATTCTCGATGTCGGCGCCGGATCCGGTCGCGACGCGGCTTGGCTCGCGGCCAAGGGGCACGACGTTGTCGCGGTGGAGCCATCCGCGGGCATGCGCGCAGAGGCAGTGCGGCGGCACGAAACCGGGCGCATCCGTTGGGTCGACGACCGCCTGCCCGGGCTCGAGTACGTCCACCGGCTCGGTGTGGCGTTCGATTTCATCCTGCTCAGTGCCGTGTGGATGCACGTGGCACCGGCGGACCGGCAGCGGGCGTTCCGCAAGCTCGTAACCCTGTTGAAGCCCGGCGGCCGGATGGTCATGAGCCTGCGGCACGGCACCCCCGACCCGGAGCGGGCCATGCATCCGGTCAGCCGGGCCGAGATCGAACGCCTGGCGGCCGAACACGGTGCCATGGTGACGCGGGCCATCCGGACGCCGGATAGCCTCGGACGCGCGGATGTCAGCTGGGAGACCGTTGTCGTCCAGCTGGCGGACGACGGCACGGGCGCCCTGCCCCTGATCCGGCACATCGTGCTGAACGACGCCAAGTCCAGCAGCTACAAGCTGGCGCTTCTGCGCGTGGTCGCGCGGGCTGCCGACGCCTCGCCTGGGTTGGCCATGGTGGACGGGGACGACGCGGTGGTCCTCCCCCTCGGCCTTGTCGCGCTGTACTGGGTGCGCACGTTCCTGCCCCTGGTCGCCGCCGACCTGCCACAGACCCCGAACAGCAGGAACGGCGACGGTCTGGGATTCGTCAAGGAGCCGTTCCGGCGCTTGGTCGGCACGGCCCCTCCGGAACTGCGTATCGGCGCGCACTTCCAGGGGGACACGGCCGCCGTTCTCGCCGCGGCCATCCGTGACGCAGCGAACACCATCACCAGGATGCCCGCCAACTACATCACCTATCCGGGAAGCGATCGGCAGGTTTTCGGCGTGGTGCAGAGGCGTCCGCCCCGGGTCGCGGGGTCCCTGGTGCTGGACGCTCCGTACCTCTGGTCGCTCGGGGACTTCCGCATCCCGCTGAACGTATGGCACGCGCTCACCCGGCTGAACACCTGGATCGAGCCTGCCCTGACGGCCGAGTGGACCCGGTTGATGCAGCGGTACCTGGCCGGTCAGGGCCGGTCAGTCCCCGAAGGTCGGATCGCGGAGGCCCTGACGTGGCTCGATCCCGAGCGCGGGACCGCCGAGGTCCGGCGCCTGACCGCGGCCATGCTGGATGCCGGGGAACCTGTGTATTGCGTCTGGAGCGGACGCAGGCTCAAACGGGACGGGCTCGACATCGACCATTGCCTTCCCTTCGCGGCATGGCCGAACGCGGACCTGTGGAACCTGATGCCCGCGGATCCGCGGGTGAACCGGCACGCCAAGGCCGACCGCCTTGTCTCGGGAGAACTCCTGGACCGCGCTGGGGATCTGATCGTCAGCTGGTGGGAGCGCGCCTACCTTCGACAAGGAGATGTCCTGGCCAGCCGCTTCGGGCGCGAGGCTGCGGCGTCGCTGCCAGTGGGCGTGGCGCCGGGCGGGCTCGTCGGTGCCGGAGAGGTTCTCGAAGCGCTGGCCGCCAAGCGGCTGATGCTCAAGGTCACCCAGCAGCTTCCGGAGTGGCACGGTCCTGCGGGCGCATGGAAGTAAAGTGACCGGGTCTGCCTTGAAACGAAGGATGCCTGCCTCCATGATCGACACGTTCGACGGCTGGGAGGGCTGACCATGTTCATCGCCATGAACCGCTTCCGGGTCCGCCTGGATGCCCAGCAGGACTTCGAGGACGTGTGGCTCAATCGGGAGGTCCACCTGACCACGGCCCCCGGTCTCGTCGAGTTCCACATGCTGCGCGGTCCGTTGCGGGAAGACCATAGGCTTTACGCCTCACACACCGTCTGGGAATCCGAACAGCACTTCCTTGACTGGACACGCTCGGAGGCGTTCCGGGCAGCCCACCAAGGGGCTGGTGGCCGTAAGCCGCTCTATCTCGGACCGCCCGAGTTCGAGGGCTTCGAGGTGATCCAGACGGTGGCTGGACAGCGCTGACGGAACGGTCGATGGCAACGCGGGCCTGAACTCCTTATTCTGAGGGCATGCCGCACGCGCGCGACCAAACTCCAGGAACCCGGGCAGAGGACCGCGAGCCGCTGTCCGGGCTTGTCGAGCGGGTCACATACCACAACGCTGAGAACGGCTACTGCGTGCTGCGGGTCAAGGCCCGCGGGCATAAGGATCTGGTCACCCTGGTGGGGCACACGCCCTCCATCACGCCCGGGGAGTATGTGCAGGCATCCGGCCGCTGGGAGCAGCACCGAGACCACGGTCCGCAGTTCCGCGCAGCCTTCCTGCGCGCCGCGCCGCCCACGACGCTGGAGGGCATTGAGAAGTACCTGGCCAGCGGCCTGATCAAGGGCATCGGTCCGGTCTACGGCCGGAAACTCGCGCGGGCCTTCGGCGAGGAGGTCTTCGACGTCATCGAGCAGCACCCCCAGCGCCTGATCGAAGTCCCGGGCATCGGACCCAAGCGCGTGGCCAAGATCACCCGGGCCTGGGCGGAGCAAAAGGTCGTCCGCGAGATCATGGTCTTCCTCCAGAGCCACGGAGTCGGCACATCCCGTGCCGTGCGGATCTTCAAAACCTACGGTTCGGATGCCATCCCTCTGGTGACGGAGAACCCCTATCGGCTCGCCCGCGACATCCGTGGCATCGGCTTCAAGACGGCCGACACCATCGCCGAGCGCCTCGGCATCCCTAAGGACTCCATGATCCGGGCACGCGCCGGGATCTCCTACGCCCTGCTGGAAGCGGTGTCGGATGGGCACTGCGGACTGCCTGAAGACGACCTGCTCAAGCTGGCCGAGGAACTGCTCGACATCCCGCAGGCGACGCTGGTCGATGCCGTCGCGCTGGAAATCAAGGAAGGCAACGTTGTCGCCGACACGCTGAAGGATCGGCGCTGCATCTTCCTCATGCACCTGTGGCACGCCGAGCGCGAGATCGCCGACCGGCTGCTGGCATTGGCGGACGGCGTTCCGTCATGGGGCAAAATTGACAATGCACAGGGCATCGACACCGCAAAGGGCATCGACACCGCGAAGGCCATTCCGTGGGTGGAGGGGAAGCTGGGCATCGCCCTGGCCGCCAGCCAAAAGGAGGCGGTGGCCAAGGCGCTGACCTCGAAGGTGCTGGTAGTCACCGGCGGGCCCGGCGTCGGCAAGACAACCATCGTCCGCAGCATCCTGAAGGTCCTCGTCGCCAAGGGCGTCGCCGTCGCGCTGTGCGCGCCGACCGGCCGCGCCGCCAAGCGGCTGTCGGAAACCACCGGGATGGAGGCGAAGACCGTTCACCGGCTGCTCGAGACGGACCCGTCGAACGGTGGGTTCCGCCGCGGTGCCGAGGCCCCGCTCGACTGCGACCTGCTGGTGGTGGACGAGACCTCAATGGTCGATGTCCCGCTGATGGCGGCGCTGTTGCGCGCCCTGCCCCGCACGGCGGCTCTGCTGCTGGTGGGCGACGTCGACCAACTGCCCTCGGTGGGCGCCGGGCAGGTGCTGGCCGACGTGATCGGCTCCGGCGCCGTTCCGGTCGCCCGGTTGACCGAGATCTTCCGGCAGGCGGCCGAGAGCCGGATCGTCACCAACGCCCACGAGGTGAACGCCGGGAAGATGCCCGATCTCCAGGCTCCTCGGGAAGGCGATACCGACTTCTACTTCGTGCCCGCCGATGACCCGGAAGACGGCGCCCGCAAGGTGGTCGAGATCGTTCGAGACCGCATTCCCCGGCGGTTCGGATTGGACTCGATCCGCGACATCCAGGTGCTCGCCCCCATGCAGCGTGGTGCGCTCGGCGCCCGTGGCCTGAACCTCGCCCTCCAGACCGCTCTGAACGGCGATGCCGCAAAGCCATCCGTCGAGAAGTTCGGCTGGACGTATCGGGTCGGCGACAAGGTCATGCAGACCGAGAACGACTATGAGAAGGAAGTATATAACGGGGATATCGGCACCATCGTCGACTTGAATGCCGAGGATGGCGAACTCGCTATCGACTTCGACGGCCGCGTGGTGCCCTACCCGTTCGGTGAGCTCGATCAAGTGATGCTGGCCTACGCGACGACGATCCACAAATCCCAAGGCAGCGAGTATCCGGCCGTGGTGATGCCGATCGCGATGACGCACTACATGATGCTGCGCCGGAACCTGGTGTACACTGGCATCACCCGCGGGAAGCGGCTGGTGGTGATCGTCGGCCAGAAACGGGCGCTGGCGTTGGCGGTCCGGACTTCGGACGAGGGGCGCCGATGGGCGAAGCTGCGCGAGTGGCTCCGGAAGTCCGCCGCCTCCTTTTGCTGACCAAGAAATCTGGCGTCATTAGCAATTACAACCAATTACACCATGTGCTTCCGCATATGATACTATCCACTTGATGCGCATTATTAACGCCATGTTGGCTGCAATGAACTTGCATGGCGCCTAGCAATACCATCGTATGCGCATCATCCGATCTTTGTTTATTTTTCAACATCTAGCGCCTGACAGAGCCAATAAGGCGCATGCTTGCGTTGACGTTATTGTTTAGTGTATGTGAGGGATAATGGCCACAGGGCATTGTGAGGACGCATGCGTGACGAACCTGAAGCACATTGCCTCCCAGACGTCCTACTTTGCAATCTTAATAAGCGGCAATGAGGGAAATATGCCAAACAAAAAGGGTAAGGACGAAACCACAACATCTCTTATGCAAAAATTGGCTCGCCTGGAAGCGAGCGCCGACATTCTTAGAAAAGCAATAGAACGTCACCCTAATACTGATATAGCGTCATCTGCTGATGAGATCATAGCCGCCACCCGAGACCTCCTTGAAAATGTTGGCGTAGTTTCGAATAAAGGTAGATTTGTAATATTTGATCCAACAAAAATGTATCTTGTCCAACAGCACGACTATGTTCCTCCAGGTGGATACGAAACGTGTGAAAAATGCGGAGCCAAGAAGCTTCCAGGAGATAAATAATGAGCAAAGACCATAGAATTGGCGGAGACAGCAATGCAAACGGCAGTAACGAGGAAACGAAAGAACCAATAAATATATTTGCTGCCTCTGGGGAGCGCCCATCAAGCCATAATACAGATAATAACGCAGACGAAGAAGAAGACACCAAGCCGGTCATGGACGCGACCCAAGGAAGTTCTTCAGGCGAAGAGCCCCCTTACGTCAACAACGATCACACTGCGAAGAACCCTGCTGTCTATGAAGCAGTGGAACTTGACGACGACAATCACCCAGAAATGCTAATTTTCAGGCGCGAAAAAAATGGTTCGACCGAACCACAACGAATGAAAGATTTGAGAAAAGCAATATCCTCGGTATCTCGGGTAATAAAAATATTCATGGCCGATGATCCAGTCGAAAAGAAAAAAATGTTTTACAGGCTTCACCTGACCGCTGACACAGGATGCCGAGGACCAAATTATAATATTGATGATGGTTGGTCAAATTTGGAGGAGATACAACAACGCCTAACAGACTACGGCATAAAGGTTAGATCGACATGGTTTCAGCGTTACTCGAAAACCGCGCTGCGGGTATTTATTCCGTTTTTCATTGCTGGTGGATTGGTATATGAAATGTCAATTAACGCCTGGCTATTACCAGCGCCGCACAATGGTGTATTCATTCCACCGATCACACTAGCAGTAGCCTTGTGCTGGATTATTGCCGGTTCTGCATTTGGAGTCTGGTTGGAGTTTGTACTACGAGTTCAAACCATAACGTTTGAGCAGCTTTTGTATTTTGATCCAGGCCGGTGGTCTCCCAACGAACGCTTCTGTCTCGCATCAGGAGTTGCCTTAGCTTTTGGATTTTTCCTTGCGCTTCCAGCAGTTCAAATTGGCATCGGCCCCCTTTTGTTAAATCAGTTTGCTGACAGCAAGCCCATCTATTCAATTGCAGTGGGAGTTATTACTGGATTTTCGTTTCCATATGTTCGGGATATACTATATAATATTAGGCCAGTCGAAAAACCAAAGCCGTAAAGATCATCGAAGCTGGCACATGGGGCTCATTATTGCCCCCCCTGACGAGCCTGTGGCCTGTCATCCACCTGCTAGTTGCGCGAGTCGAACAGGGGGTTACGTTCTACAAGGGATGTCGGCACGCTGAGGGACATGGATGTCTGCCGCTGGGCCATTGACCTGAAGCTCGCTCCCGCTCACCCCGCTGGCCGCCGCCATGGTGCGACTGCTCCAATGCGTCGCCTCGCCGGGGGGGCTCATTGAGCGTCATCTCCACGACGCGCTCGACGACATCCGGGGCCACGGGCTGGATGCGTGACGGGCGCGTCTTGTCGCGCAACAGCCCGTCCACGCCCTGATCCTGGACACGGTGCTGCCAGCGATGGACAGTGGGCAACGACACCCCGACATCCTGAGCGATGGCACCGTTCAGGCGCGTGCCGTCGCTCCGCAGCGCAATGCGGGCGCGCGGCACCAGTTTCTGCGGGGTGTTGCCAATGCGGACGAGATCCTCCAGCCCATGCTGGTCGACGGGAGCGAGCTTCAGGTCAATGGCCCACTGCGTGACATCCATGCCCCGCAGCCTGCCAGCACCCTTTGTAGAACGTAACTGAGCGTTCGCGCGGGCGACTAGGTCAGGTAGGAAAGGTTCTCATCGGCAGGGACGGTGAACGCTTGCGCTCTCCCGCCATGACCTCGGCGCTTGATCCTCACGCAGACTGCCAGACCTTGTTCAGCACCTGGGCCGCCAGCGATACCTTGTCCCGCGGCAGGAACCGCCCGTAGTGCTTTGCCACCATGTCGGGCGTGTCCTGGATGGCGTAGCTGGCCTGCTCGTAGGAGCCTGTCTGCTTCAGGACATGGGTCGCCAGCACGTCCCGGACATTGTGCGGCCCGTGCGGCAACAGGCCCCGGATGGCGCCCCGGCCGGTGTAGGGGTTGTAGATACCGAAGCGCTGGATGATGAGCCGCCAGGCCTCATAGAAACTGGTCTGGTCGTAGCTGGCGTCCCGTGAGTTCGCCTTGACCGTCTTCACGAAGAGGGTACCGGGATCGCGGGCACGCCGGAGCAGCCGCGGCCGGTGCCGATCCAGGTAGGCGTCGATGAAACCGTACAGGCCACTGAGGTTGGGCAGCATGAGGCGGAACGGGTTGTTGTCGAAGAAGGAGGACGTCGCGTTCTTGAAGGCCAAGGCCGGGATGAAGATCTCCCAGCCTGCTTCCCGCACGTTCCAGCGAAGCTCGCCGCGTTTCCGATCGGCGAGTTGACGCTCCGTCAGGGGAGCCTGACCGCGCGGGCACACCAGCAGCTGGCGCAGATTCTTCTGCCGCAAGCCGGTGTGGAGGCCGAGGCGTATCATCAGGATCGAGCGCACGGCCTCGGCCGCCGAGATGGGGTAACGCTCCTCGTTGGGCATCAGGCGGATGATCTCGTCGACAATCTTCCGGTACTCGGCCAGCGGGCTGTCGGCCTCAAGCACCGGCAGGATCGACTCGAAGGGATCGCGGTGGACGCGGGCGACGCGGTCGAGTTCCTTGGCCCTGACGAGCGCGTGCCGGTGCATCGTCCCACAGGCGCCCTCCCAGTCGGCCCGGACGCGCGCGATGTCCTCAGCTGAGACGAGGCCGTTGATCGGCTGCAACCGGTCGGCCAGTCCGGGCGTCTGCCGGAGCCATCCCGTCCCCTCGCGGGTCAGGGCGGCCGCCACCCGGAGCATGTCGAGTTCCCAGGCAGTGTAGAAGCCGCGGCGCCGCTCCCGCCATTGGATGTACCAGTCCCAAACAGCGGGGAAGACGAGGTGAGCAAAGGAGAGGTCCGTCAATCGAGCTCCGAATCCATGGACGGCGCCCCTGGGGCTTGCGGCGAGGGCGCCGAACAGCAGACCAAGATGCTCGACCTTCTGGGCGGCGGTCTCCTCGCCCCAGACCCCGTTGCGTTGGTACCCGATGGCCGTCAGAGTCGAGGTCTTGAAGCGGAGCAGCCGGTCCATCTCGTCGGCGAGCGCTGGTGGGGCGATCACGGCGCCGCGCGCCAGATCGGGATCGACATCCGCCACTTGTTCGTCCTCGTCCCCTTCGGCGTCAGGGGCCGCCTCGAGAACTGGGTGCACGCCGTGCCGGGCGGACGGCCAATTGGGGAACCGAACCCCGTAGCGGTTCTTGACGGCGGCGGCCTGAAAACGCCGGTAGTCCGTGGCGCCGGAGATGATTGTATCCCGGACCCAGGTCAGGATCTCCTCCTGCTCGGAGGCATCGCGCGAATCGAAGTCGTCCGGAAGATGCCAGGCGAGCCTGCGGCGTTCTGCCGTCGAGATCCCGGGCATCGGCAGACCAGACGTCGCGCGCGCCGGGTGGGGAAGCTTGGCCTTGAAGTAGCCCGTCGGCAGACGATACCGTTCCTCGATCCGAGCGAGGACCTCCAGGCTCTCGGCGGTCCGTGGTGCCTTCATGCCGCGGCGCCAAGCGGCGATGGTGCTGTTGTTCAGGGTGTCGCCGGGCCTGACGATCGATGCCCACAGGGAGTAACTGCCCTCACCGTGACGGCGCATGTGCAGGTCGAGGGCCTCGTGGAAAGAATCGGGATCGTCCCAGGCGTCCCATAAGGACGGTGGCACCTGCACCCGCGGCTTCCGCTCGCGCCCACGGCGCTTGGCAGCGATGGCCCCGGGCCGCTCGATCGCTGAGGACTGCGGGCGGGCAGCCGGGAGACGGGCGGGCGGCAGGCGGCCGCTGCGTTGGCCGCGGTCGAGTGTTGCCGCCGGGGCGCCACTCGCTTCATCAGGCGACGCGGCAACCTCATTGATCGAGCGTGGGCGACGGCCAAGCCGCCGGAGCGGAGAAATGGGCGTCTCCTGCTTGCGTTCCGGCGCTCGCTCGAGCTCCCGTTGCAGGGCGCTCAGAATGGGCTCCACCGCGTCCTTCTTGTCGCGCAACTGTTCGGGATCGATCCCGCACTGGGCGGCTATCTCGCTCCAGGCCCAGCCCCTTGGCGCCTTTGGCGGCCGACGGCCCTTCACGAAGCATTCAGAAAGGTACGCTTCCAGGCGGCCCGCCTCCCGCGGAGGAAAGGCCGTCGTCAACCGCTGTCGGCAGAATTGGGTGATGATCCGTGGAAAGCGGACATTGGGTTTGGCGGACATTGACTGGCCTCGGAGCGCCGTCGAATACGTCGAGCGGCTCCCGGCAAGGCAGCCCATCGCAAGAAGACGGGATGACTCCGATTTCGAACGGGATCAAGAAGTTTTCCTATTCCGATCCCTTCGTGGGTCCGTGATCCTAAGGTGGGGTTGATGTAGCCATTTCGTCAGTTGCGGGAAGCTCTATTACTGCCCCTTCATCGGGAAATGGCTATGCCCCTTCCCACTCAAGGAGCCGCCGCGCGGCCTTCAGCATCAGCCGCCTCACCGACAACGCTTCGAGGACTTGGCCGAACCCCGAGCGTGCAGCCCGCTTCGACATCGACGGGCAGCGAGGCCGTTGCTTCCCAGCCGAATCGACGCACCAGGATGTCGCCGCTCCGTAGGCAGGCCTGCTCCCACCAGTTGGCACTCTGACCACCGCGGCGCTCCAGTAGGTTTGCCGAGGTGAGTCGGTCAGCCTTCTCATGCCGATCCACCCGCGGGTGGGCGGGCATCAGGTTTCACAGGTCGGCATTCGGCCAGGCCGAGAACGGCAGGCAATGGTCGATGTCCAATGCCTCCTGACACAGCTTCTGGCCGGTCCACACGCAGTAGACCGGCTTCCCCGCGTCAAACATGGCGGCGGTGATGCGCCGGACAACCGTTCGCTGAGGCGGCGGGCTCCGCCGAAGCACTGCGTCGAACACTTGGCGATCGCTGCCCAGATTGGCCATGGCAGGCAACAGCTTTCTGCGCCGTCCTGGAGGTGGTGGGTTTCCGAGCGGTTGTCCTGCTGCTCCCGGGGTGGCATACGTATGTGTGAAGCTCTCCTGTGGGTAGGTTGATGACCTTGCGCCCCATCCATCTGATCGCGGGAAAGCCAACGGTCCTCTCGGTCGCCTTGGCGGTGCTCCTGACGCTGTGCCCGCCCACCGCGGCTCAGGCCAGGGAACTGTCCGTGATATCCGGCACCGTAATCGACGTGAACGGGAAGCGGATCCGGCTCTGGGGCATCAGGGCCCCAGAGACCGATACCGTGTGCCGTCTCGGAGGCACCGGGGATAGTTGTGCGGCCATGTCCCGCTGGGTGCTCGAGCGGTTCATCGGGGACGAGGAAGTCCGGTGTCTGGTGATGATCAGCCAGCCCGCTGAGCCCGTCGGCGCCCAATGTTCCGTGCAGGGAAACGACCTCGGGCACCTGATGGTCCTTTCCGGCTGGGCGAGGGACGACGGTGCCGAGAGCGGCGGCTTCTACTCCTTGCAGGAGGAAGTCGCGCGTGAGCAGCGGGTCGGGATGTGGAAGGGCAATTGACCGCGTCGGTGTTCAGACGTCGATGGGCACCCTGGTCTCGTATTTGACGCGGTTGATGACCGTGAGCGTGATGAAGCGCTTCACCAGCGGGCTGGCGTAGAGCGTGGCCCGGGAGAACCGCTCGAACTCGGCCATGTTCCGCACACAGACCAGCAGAACGTAGTCCGTCGAACCGGTGACCAGGTAACACTGCATCACGCAATCGTGGGCGTGGATGGTCTTCTCAAAGGCATCCATCAGGACCCGGTCGTCGCCCTTGAGTTCGACGCTCACGATCAGCTCGATGTGAGTGCCGAGCTTGCTGGGGTCCACGATGGAGACATCCCTGGCGATGACTCCGGCCTCGCGCAGCCGACGGACCCGGCGCAGGCAGGTCGGCGGGGATACGGCGACCGCGTCCGCGAGTTCCAGGTTCGTGATCTGGCTGTTCCGCTGAAGCAGGTTGATGATCTTCTTATCGATCTGGTCGAGTTCGATGTCCGGCATGGGTTGAGTGCTCGTATGAGGCGATTTCACACTTATGAATGTCGCACATAATGGCGTCAATTTTTCCATCGTGGCAAACCGTAGGGCGAAATTAGAAATTTCATGCCACCCGGATCGCGCTACAGTTTGTCCATGAACACGAGATAAGCAATCAAGCGAAACGAATGTATCTGAGTGACGCCGCGGGGCACGGGACTGAACCCGCACGAGTTTACTGAGAACGAGACAGCAAGAACCGAAACATTCAGCGAAGAGGTCTTGGATGCCCGGAGACGTAATCTCTCGGTTTGCCCCCGTGCGCCTTTGCGTCAGGGGTGGACAGCGGAAGGAACAGGGATTTGGCCGCGTCAACGGCCATCACGGCGAGATCCTCCAGGGGGTTTTCCCCGACGAGATGGGGCGCCTGCACCGCGGATTGGTGACCCTCCCGTGCAACGTCGTTTCATCGGCCGCCGTCTTCCGACCGGCCGCGGGCCCGCTGGTCACAGTTCCCGACGACAAGCGCAAGGCGGCCGACGCCGCACGGCTGGCGCTGGATACCTTGGGCCTGCACGACCAGGGCGGCCACCTGACGGTCGAGAGCGACATCCCGGTCGGCCTGGGCATGGGCTCCTCGACCGCCGACGTGGTGGCCGCGATCCGCGCCGTCGCCGACGCCCATGGGACCCAACTCGGCGCCGACGAGGTCGCCCGGCTGGCGGTGCGGGCGGAGATGGCCAGCGACAGCATCATGCACGGCGACTTCGCTCTCCTGTTCGCCCAGCGCGAGGGCGTCGTCCTTGAGCACCTCGGCCCCTCCCTGCCGCCGCTGGAGGTTCTCAGCGTCGACACGGCGCCAGGTTCACAGGTGGACACACTGAAGCAGCCCGCCGCCGTCTACGACGATTGGGACATCCAGGCGTTCCGGCCGCTGCGCGGTATGCTCCGGCGGGCGATCCGCACCGGCGACGCCGCGCTCCTCGGCCGGGTGTCCACGGCCAGCGCTTGCATCTCCCAGCGCCACCTGCCCAAGCCCGCCTTCGAGGAGATCCAGGAGATCGCGACGGCGGCCGGGGCGCTCGGCGTCCAGGTCGCGCACAGCGGCACCGTCGTCGGCCTCCTCTTCGATCCCCGCCACCCCGCCACCGGGCGCCGGGTCGCCGAGGCGTCCGCCCGCCTCCAGGCCCTCGGCCTGCCCCCCGTCCTCCACTTCCGCACCGACGCCGCCGAGGTCCGCCATGCTGCCTGAGATGACGATGCCCCGCGAATCCCGTGGCTTCCCCGATTACGAACTCCCCCGTCTGGTCCGGTTGGCGGACAACTTGTATGGCGCCGCCTTCTTCCTGATGAAGCTGCTCCCGGCCCGCCACATGCTGGATCGCGCGGCAGCCGAGGGCCGCCTGAAGCCCGGCGGCACCATCTGCGAGACGACCTCCGGCACCTTCGGGCTGGCGCTCGCCATGCTGGCCGCCGTACGCGGCTACAGGCTCATCCTGGTCAGCGACCCGGCCATCGACGAGCACCTGCACAAGCGCCTGCTGGAACTCGGCGTCACGCTGGAGATCGTCGAGAAGCCCTATGAGATCGGCGGCTTCCAGACCGCCCGTCTCGACCGGCTGCGGGCCGCCATGGAGACACATCCCGGCAGCTTCTGTCCCTCGCAGTACGGCAACGCCGACAACCCGCGCGCCTACGCCGAGGTGGCGGAGCAAATTGCCGAGCGCATCGGCCACGTCGACTGCCTGATCGGCACCGTGGGCTCCGGCGGCTCGATGTCCGGCATCGCCCGCTTCCTTCGCCACCTCAACCCGGATCTCCACGTCATCGGCGTCGACACTCCCAACAGCGTCGTCTTCGGCCAGCCCGACGGCAAGCGGTTGCTGCGCGGCCTCGGCAACAGCCTCGTGCCGCCGAACGTCGATCACCGGCAGTTCGACGAGATCCACTGGGTCGGCGCGCCCGAGGCGTTCCTGGCGACCCGCCACCTGCACCGGGGCCACGCCCTCTATCAGGGCGGCACCAGCGGCGCCGCGCACCTGGTGGCGGACTGGTGGGCGCGGAACCATCCCGACCGCAAGGTGGTGACGCTGTTCCCCGACGAGGGCCACCGCTACGCCGCCACCATCTATAACGACGACTGGCTCGCCGCGCTGCCGGGCTGGACCGGCGTACTGCCCGAGGCGCCCCGGGCGGTCGCCCACCCGAGCGACGTGCGGCCGGATTGGAGCAGCTTCCGCTGGGGGCGCCGGACGCTCGACCAAGTGCTGACGGCCGAGAAGATGTTGGCGTCCGACGAGGCCCTGCCGGACGGCGGGCTGGCGGAGGCTGCGTGATGCCCCGCCTCCTCCTGCTGATCGAGAGCAACACCTCGGGGACCGGCCGCCTGTTCGCCCGGACCGCCCGCGACCTCGGTCTCGAGCCGGTGCTGATCGGCCGCCAGCCCGATCGCTACCCCTACGTCGCCGAGGACGGCATCCGCGCCATCATCTCCGACACCGCGAACCTCGATGCTTTGCGGTCGCTGGTCCGGACCCTGGACCTCGGGGAGGGTGTTGCCGGGATCACCTCGAGTTCGGAGTATTTCATTGCCACCGCCGCCCGGCTGGCCGGGGAACTCGGCCTGCCTGGGCCGGATCCGGACGCCGTGACGGCCTGCCGGAACAAGGCAACGCAACGGCGGCGCTTGGCGGAGACCGGTGTCGACTGGGTGCGCCATGCCGAGGTCTCGGACCCCGGCGACGCCGTGCAGGCCGCCGACGCCATCGGGCTGCCGGTGGTCCTGAAGCCAGTGGCCGGATCCGGCAGCTTCGGCGTGCGGCTCTGCGCCACCCTGGCCGATGTGGCCACACACGCCCGGCAGTTGCTCGCAGATGGCGCGGGCGCGCTGCTCGTCGAAGAGGCCGTCCGCGGCGCCGAGTATTCGGTGGAGATCTTCCACGATGCCGTCGTCGGGGTGACCCGCAAGCACCTGGGCGCGCTGCCGCACTTCGTGGAGATGGGGCATGACTTCCCGGCCCCGCTCGCCCCGGCCGAGACGGAGCGGCTAGCGGGCTTCGCCCTGGCGGCGACGCGAGCGCTCGGGCTCACCTGGGGGCCTCTGCACGTCGAAATGCGCCTCGACGGCGACCGCCCGCACATCATGGAGGTCAACCCCAGGCTGGCCGGAGGCTTCATCCCCGAACTCGTGCGCCATGCCACAGGCATCGACCTCATCCAGGCAACCGTCCAGCTTGCTGTGGGCGAAGTTCCCGACGTCGCCGCCACCCGGCGAGAGCACGCGGCGATCCGCTTCCTGGTGCCGTCGGGGGACGGGCTGTGGGTCGCCACCGAGGGGCTGGAGGCCGCGCGCGGCGCGCCGTACCTGCGCGACCTGCGCCTCTACCGGGCGCCGCCGCTGCCGGTCGTCCGCCGGGGCGACTTCCAGGACCGCCTCGGTCATGTGCTGACCTGCGCTCCCCGGATGGAGTCCGCCGTAGGTGCCGCCGAACTGGCGCGCACAGCCATCCGCTTCCGCATCGCATCCGATGGTGCCGGGCTGCTCGCCACCGTCGCCTGACGCAAACCAGGAGGACCACCCCCATGACCTCCACCTCCATCACGGCCGCCATGCCGACACGCGCCGGGGCGAACCCGGCGCTGCTGTCCCTGCTGGCCGGGGCGCTGGCGATCGCGCTCGCACCCATTCTCGTCCGGGTCAGCGAACTGGAGCCGGTCGCCACCGCCTTCTACCGGCTGGTCATCGCGCTACCCTTCTTCTGGCTAGGCATGTTCACCGAGCGCCGAGCGCATCGGATGACCGCCAGCGCGCCCGTTTCCACCGCCGATGCGGCGCTGATGGTGCTGGCCGGGCTGATGCTGGCCGGAGATCTCGCACTCTGGCACCTGAGCATCACGATGACCTCGGTCGCCAAGGCGACGCTGTTCAACAACTGCGCGCCCGTCTTCGTAGCCCTGCTGGGCTGGCTGCTGTTCCGCGAGCGCATCCGCCTCGGCCTCGTGGTCGCCCTGGCGGTGTCGCTGTCCGGCATGGCGCTCCTGATCGGCGACGGGCTGTTCCTGGCCGCTGGTGCGCATCAGGACGAACAGTGGCGGGGCGATGCCATCGCCGTCAGCACGGCCGCCTTCTACGCCGTCTACCTGATGGCGGTGAAGCGCCTACGCGCGACCCACTCCACCAGCGTCATCATGGCGGGATCCAGCGCCGCCGCCACGCTGGCGCTGGCCGTGGCCGCTTGGATCGAGGGCGGCCCGATGCTCCCGGCGACCGCATGGGGCTGGGGCGTCGTCCTGGCGCTGGGCGTCGTCTGTCACGTCATCGGCCAAGGCCTCATCACCCACGCGCTGGCCCACCTGCCGGTGACCTTCTCGTCCATCGGCCTGCTCGTCCAACCGGTCGCCGCGGCCGCACTCGCCTGGATCCTGTTCGGCGAGGCTCTCGGCCCCCTCCAGTGGCTCGGCGGCACCCTCGCGCTGGTCGGCATCACGCTGGCCCGGCGGGTATCCAGCCGCTGACCTCGTCCCACCCCACTTTCACCGGGAGTCCCCCTTATGGTGATCAGCCACGCGCAGATCCTGGCCCACCTCGGCGACACCGGCCGGGTCGCCGGGACGCTCAACCCGAAGGCCCAGGCCATCCTGTTCGGCGACGTCGCCGACGACGCCATCGACCGCGACCTGCCCTGGATCACGCAGGTGGACCGGGCGCATCTCGTGATGATGGCGGAGACCGGCCTGCTGCCGGTGGCGCACGTCTCCCCGCTGCTCCGTCGCATCGACGAGATGGAGTGCTCGGGCTTCGCCGTCCTGCGCGGCCGGTCGGCGCCGCGCGGCGTCTACCTGCTCTACGAGACCTACCTCATCGCCGATCTCGGCGAGGAGATCGGCGGCGTCCTCCAGACCGCCCGCTCGCGCAACGACCTCGGGGCCACCGTCCTGCGGCTGCGGCTGCGCGGGGTCGTCGCCGACCTGCTGACCGGCCTGTCCAGGCTCCAGGCCACGCTCCTGCGCCGGGCCGCGGCCTACGCGGACGCTGTCTTCCCGATCCACACCCACTACCAACCCGCCCAGCCGGTGACGCTCGCCCACTACTACGCCGGGATGGCCGCGGCGCTCGACCGCGACGCCGAAGCGCTGCATGCCGTGCTGGCTGACTTGGACCGCTGCCCGCTCGGCGCGGGGGCGGTGGGCGGTACCGGGCTGCCCATCGACACCCGGCGGACGGCGGCGCTGCTCGGCTTCTCGGCGCCCTGGACGCATTCCATCGACGCCGTCGCCTCGCGCGACACCGTCCTGCGTCTGCTGGCGGCTCTCGGCATCCTCGGCGTGACGGTCAGCCGCCTTGCCCATGACCTCCAGCTGTGGACCACCGGCGAGTTCGGCTTCCTGGCGGTGGCTGACGACTTGGTTGGCACGAGTTCGATGATGCCGCAGAAGCGCAACGTCTACATGCTGGAGCACGTCAAGGGGATGGCGGCCGCGCCGATGGGCGCGTTGACGACAGCGGCTATGGCGATGCACGCCACGCCCTTCTCCAACTCCATCGCGGTCGGCACCGAGGGGGTCAAGCCGGTGTGGGCGGCGGCATCGGGGATGGCCGACGCGCTGACCCTGATCCGGCTGATCGTGGCGGGAGCCGAGCCGAACCAGGGGGCCATGCGCCTTCGCGCCATCTCCGGGCAGACCAACGCGACCGCGCTGGCCGACTGGCTGGTGCGCGAGCGCGGGATGCCGTTCCGCCGCGCCCACCACGAGGTGGGGGACGTCATCCGCAGCATGACGGTCCAGGGCGTCGTCGACCTCGAGACCGCTGCGCGCGACGCCCATCCCGAATGGTTCCACGGAGAGGGCGCACCGCACCTGAGACCGGGCGACATCGTCATCGCCCAGGAGCACGGTGGCGGCCCCGGTCCCGTGTCCACTGCCCGGGAGATCGAGCGGGTCCGGGCGTCGTTGCGGACCCGCCGCGCGGCTTTGCTCGGGCAGCGGCGCCGCTGGCGCACGGCGCGAGAGGAGCTTCGTGTTGCCGTGCAGAGCATCCTTGACATCGCAGTCATCGAACGCCCGTGCCGGGGTCGTCCGGCTGGGGCGTAATCCGGGAAGCGGGAACGTCAACATGCGCAACACGGCCAAACCCGGTCCCGCGACAAGGAATGGGAAACAGACGGCTTCCAGCTTGCGCCCCTATCCGGCCACGACCGCCTTGACGGTGGGCCGCAACTTGGAGGTCGTTCCGGACGAGGCGCTGCTGGCTTCCCTGCTCACCCTGGCCGATCCGGAGGTCGATGGCGATATCCTGGCGTTGCGCCTGCTGACCGGGCACGGCTCCCTGGAAGAGGCGATTGGGGCGGTTTCCGTGGGGAACCTGCCGGGCGGGACGGCATTGGACGACCACGCGGCCATCCGATTTCGGGCCGTCGTCGAACTCGCGGCCCGCTTGGTTCGGCCCTCACTGGAGCGCCACCCGGTGTTTGTCTCCCACGACAGCCTCGTGACCTACGGTCGCCTCCGGGCCGCCTGCTCCAAGGTACAGACGCTGCGGCTCCTGTTCCTTGACGGTCGGCGGCACCTGATCGGGGACGAAATCCATCAAACGGGGACGATCGGGGATATCGTGATCTACGTTCGGGAGATCATGGGCCGCGCTTTGCAGGTAGAGGCCCACGGGCTGGTCATCGTCCACAGCGACCCCGGGGACGCCCCACCGAACCCGGCGGGGGCCAGGGCGCCCTGTGCCGACATCCAGCAGGCGGGAAAGGTCCTCGGGATCGAACTCGTCGAATACCTGTTGGTCGGCAGACGCTCGTATCGCACTCTCATCCGGGAACCGGCCGATGACCGCGTTGGCCGTCGCTCCTCCCGTGCAGCGGAGAGCTCAGGAAACCAGCAGGATCGTGTCCGTGAGCCAACACGGTGCTCGTCCCCGCGGGTGCCGTGAATCGCTCCCTCGCGGACGGCGGGCTTGGTCTGTGTCAATTCAGTGCTCAACCCCATTCCGCCCAAGCCCTGAGCGTAGAGGAGGGTGTCAGATGTTCAGGTCAGCCCAGATCGCTGCGTGATCGGAGGCGGCTTCCACCTCCTTGGTAAGCTCGGGCAGCTTTGGCCAGAGAGTGCCGTTCTTCCCGCCCCAGACACCGGTGCGGTTGACCCCCGCAGCCTGCACCTGGGCGAACAGAGCAGGCGAAAGAAGGATGTAGTCGATTTTCCCCGATTTAGTGCCGTTACCGTATGTGCCGGGCCGCCCGTCATCCTGGTAGTTGGGGTGCTCGCTCACATCCTTCAGATCCGAACCGCTTCCAAGCAGTGGCGAGAGGGGGTCGCTGTCCGGGGTGTCGTTCATGTCGCCGACAATGGCGATTAGGTCCTCTCCAGACGCCCTTCTGGCATCATAGATCTCGCGGACGCGCAGGGCTTGAGCCTTACGGCGCGCATTCGATTCCGCCGGTTTGCCATAACCTTTGCTCTTCAGGTGGTTCACAAGTATTCGCAGATTGGCACCTGAGGGCAGCTTCAGGAGGTATTCCGGGCAATCACGGCTGAACAGGCGCTTGCCGCCCGCGTCGCGGTCGTCGACGTGACTACAAATCGAGGCAATCTCTATCCCGTTGCGCATCATGATCCCGACGTCGATCCCGCGCTCATCGTTGCCGTCAATAAGCATGACGTGATCGTAGCTCTCGCCGCCCACAGCCTTTATCACTTGGTCGTTGAAACGGAGCAGTGCGGTTCGATCCTCTGCTTCGACCACCCCCAGCACGTCTGCTTTGATGTCCCGAATGACACGGGCGGTGTTCTCGATCGCGGCCTCATTCACCGCTTCCCGCTCCAGTTCTACCCACCCGATCCAGTCTCCACGACCATCCGCAACCACTTCAATCCCGCCGCCGGTAGGCCGCCGGACGAGTCGTCCGCGGTTCTGGCGCAGCATGGCGAAGGGCCCATCGTCGCTCTTCTCAAGGCCGAGCGCCTTCAGAGCCTCGAGAATGGCCTGTTTGTCCGCTTGAGAGTACGTCTGCTTCTGCAAGATCGCGTTCAGTCGGGAATAGGTTTCCAGAACCTCACGGCCTTCTGCCCACGATTCTTGGTTTAGCGCCTTCGCACGGTTGAACAGGTTTTCAACATTGTAGCTGGCAATTCGCATATCGAGCTCCCCTATGGAGGCAGGCCAGTACGAGTCGCGCCCGATTGCAAATGATAAGGTATGATTCTGATCTTGTCACACCGCATAGCTGTATCAGGTGTGCCATGTGGCAGGCCCTGATTCGACAAAGCCACAGACGAGGAACTGGGCTGCGCGGCCGCCACACGCTGTTCTTCATCCCGATGGAATGCTGTGGCGCGATCATCCTGATCCTGGACATCTTGGTGGTGTCCCAGCCGCCGTCGTGTAGGGTGCCGCGGACATTCCGGCGTCCCGGCTGTCTTACCGACAAGGAAACTAACGGCGCGCCTACACCGATGACGCGGCCTCGAACAGGGTGCCCGACATGACGAAGCCCAAGCTAGAGCCGACGGTCTCGGTTCCGAAGGCGATGCAGGACCGCTACGACGCCATCACCCGGATCACCGACGCGGTCTGTGACCGCCACCTGAACACCGAGTACCGGGACATGGCGCGCCGGATGACGGCGGCCCTGTGCCGGAAACGGCCCAGCCCGCTGGCAAAGGGGCAGCCGCGCACCTGGGCGTGCGGCATCGTGTGGGCGCTGGGCAAGGTGAATTTCCTGTCGGACCCGTCGACGCGGCCGTCGATGACCCTGGCCGAGTTGAGCGCAGCCTTCGGCGTTGGGGAAAGCACGGCCAGCGCTAAGGCCCGCATCATCGACGATCTGCTGGAGTTGCACCGGCTCACACCGGAGTGGACGCTGCCGGGCATGCTCGAGCGGAATCCCCTGGTCTGGATCGCCACCGTCGACGCCCTGCCGGTGGACCTGCGGAACATGCCGCGCGAGGTCCAGCAGATTGCTTACGAGAAGGGGCTGATCCCGTACGTTCCTGCGGATCGCCCCGAGGATGGCGGTCAGGGCGGGTGAAGCAAGCCCTCGGTCTCGATGAGCCGCAAGGCTTCCTCCAGCGGAACGCGCGTGAACAGCGTCCGCCATTCACCGGTGTGCCGATGCCAAGCGACATTGAACGTTCCCGGCGCGGTCCATTCGATGCAGGCGAACGGTGCATCGAACTCTGGTTTGATGGCGTCCGGGCGGTCGGAGCAGTACCGTTGGACGAAGCGGTACCGGTTCGCCCGCCAGCGGCCCCGGATGTCGACGGGGTAGTTCCACTCGGTCGGCCTGACCTCGGGCAGGAAGCGCGGCTTCAGCACCTCTGCGATGAAGCGCTCGCAGGCGGCGACGATCTCCCGCATCTCCGCCTCGGTGATCGTTGGTGCGTAGACCCAGACCTTGCGGGGCTTGGGCTTCCTGCTGGTCATAAGGGTGTTTCTCCCGATGATTCGTGTAACCGCCGACATGACGTTACCCAGCGATAGATCGCAGAGACATCAACACTCCGGCCAAGCAGGTCAACGCGCAGATCCGGCGGGGCTAAACCGTTGACGGCTGGCGATGCCGCACGCCGTCATGGCGGTGACGCGAATTGGACGACCTCGTGTCCGCGGTCAGCTTATGGCAGTGCCGCGCTCCTCCGACCTGGGTCTTCCAGCAAGCCGCCGATGACGGGGGCAAGGGGGATGTGGTGGTGCGCCGCCTGAGGATGGCGAGTTCGATGCTCGAGGCGAGCGCCCGAACTCGTACAGGCATTCGTCCCATTCCGGGAGCCTTTGGCCATCGGTGTCGGCGTACCGCGTGCCAGCACGATGGGCTCAGACCGAGCGAGCTTCGGTGACAACCACAGCCCCCTGTCGTAGCCTCCGTCCAGCCGACAGAGGGAGGGCGCATGCTGAGGGTCACGGTCACGCGCGAAACGGCGACGGACGCCGAACCAATTGCCGAGGTGGTGATCGGAAAGTTCGCCGGGGGCGAGAAGCGGGCAGGCTACGCCGCCCGCGTCTACGAACCGCCGTCACCGTACTCGGAAGGCGTCGATGCGTGCTTTGAGGTGCGCGGGCATGAGCGCTACCAACCCGCTTTCGCGTTGGTGGCGGCTGTGCTCGGTGCGTGGCGCGAGGGCCGCGTAGACGAGGTCGGCGACGGCGTACGCGCAGCCCTAACGAACGCTCTCGGCTCACGGAAGGCGGCAGAGCCGACCGGCAGGATCACCGCTCCAGCAGTCGAGAACGATGGCCCGTCAGCCCGGATCGCCCGCGCGTTGCGCACCCTCGGGACCATCGGTGACGACGATCCCCGTGCACCGGCTGCCGAAGCGCTGGCTGGGTTGCTGGAAACCGTCGTGTCCGCCATCGAGGACCTTGGGGCGGACGGCAGCGTCACGCCCTCCGTCCCCACGCTGAACGCCGCCGAAATCCTGGTGGGGGACCGCGGTGACCGGGCGATTCTGGCGCTCGCCGACGCCATCGGCGCCGTGGCTGAACGATGACCGCTGAGTGTATACCGGTGCGCAGGACATCGACGGCGGCGTCCCGGGTTCTACCCCTGCTGATGCAGCTCGCCGTCCCCTTGACAGCGAGCGCTGCGCCGACGGCGTACCCGCAGCACTTCCTCGAAGCGCAGGCGCCGGATCTCATGAACGCGAGGCTGGCGCCGAAGACCCGCGAGCTCTGCTACTCCGGCTATGCGCGGGACGGAAGCAGCATCTGCGTAGCGTGACGAAGTTCACCTTGCAGTATCAGCGCACCGCCACGCGGTGGTCCAGCGCGCATTTCTTACCCAGCGCATGCCCGATCAAGCAATTCACCGGGATAATTCGGCTTCGCAAGGTGCTCGAAAATTTCCCGCACACATCCTTCTGGATCTATGAATATCTCTGATCCGGTAAACCTCAACACACTGTACCCTTGCTTCTGCAAATCCCGATCGCGCCGCTTGTCCCTCTTCGCCTGCTCTTTTGTCTTTTCATGGAAGTCGTGGCCGTCGCATTCCACCACAACGAAGTTGGACATCGGGTTCAGCGGATTCAGATGCCCAACAACCAGAAAATCCACCCGATGCTGACCGATGACGGCCTGGGTATACACATCAACGAAATAACCATCGTGGTCCAGAGTACACCGCGTGAAATCGTCCGCGATGACAAGCTCACAGCCACACCACCTCGGGACAAAATACCCACCTCCAAGCCCTTCAAAATATCTTGATAGCAGATAAGCGCCAAGCCGTACCTCGATGAAACTCTCACAGAACAACAGCCCACACTTGACCATAGTCGCTTCGTACTCGGCCACCTTTAGATAATATGTCCGCATGCGCTGCTGCAATGCACCGATGGTGGCTGCCATCTGCTCCTCTGAATACTCCGTCAACATGCTCTATACATCCCGACCTTCACGATGGATCTGAATTTTCATTTGGTTGAGTAGGCTCCATAGACCTTGCCCGCTTGGTCGGCCACAAGGCCGCACTCGATGTCGCCGGTCAGAACCTGAAATCTCTCGGTAATGTCCCTGGGGTTATCAACGGTGATTTTGAACGGCCTGTGCGTACCTAAAATCAGATAAGGCGGACGTGGATGGATCATGAAGATCAGCTTGGCATTGGCTTTAAGAGCCTTGGCGGTATCTGGAGGCATGGGGATGCGGCCGATAATGCCCTCATGCTCCACCGACTTCATGCTATCGCCCATCTTGTACGGGTTCGGTTCCTTGTTCTTCGGGAACAAGGAACCGCAGCCATATGACTTGCAGGCGCGCGTCCTGTCAAAGATCGCGGTAGTTTCGGAGTCGATGTTCGTGACATTGACCTTCACACCCATTTTGGTGGTCGCCTCGTACTCGCCCACGACCTTCTGCTTCTGTGTAACTACAGCGTGAATAGAATCGCTGAGCCCCACTTCCTTCCCGTTCGGGTCCTTGTACCCACTCAGCGCCGACCACCACGCAAAAGCCTCGTTGCTGAACGCATAGGTGCTAACGATCAGCACTTCCTTATCGGCGTCGTACTTCAGGTATTCGACATTTGGCGCCCGCTCAATGAGCAGGGTCTGAGGTGCCTTCTTCGCCGCCTCAGCGACCCTGGCGTTGTACGCGGCTGTCGTCTCGAACTCGCTCTTCGGTTCGATCTTAGGGAGCAATGCGGCGGCCTCGTCGAACGGCACGGAGGACACCGTCTTGCCCTTGTAGTCGCCGCATGCGGCGGCGATGGCCACAGACGGGGGCACGCAGCACACAAGCGCCAGAACCACAACGAACCGAAGCGCCATTGCCGCCTCCCAACCAGCATCCGTGGAGTTCGTCGAAGACTCTACACTCAAGCGTGAGCTTTGCAACGGCGTCCCAGCGTCATCGTCAGATCAGGATCATGGAAAACGCGCCATGCGTTGGGCGCGTTGATGGCTGCGGCGACCGCACGGACCTTCTTTTCCCGGCCCATCAGGCGCCCGATCGTGCCGTTCAAGGTCAGGCACCCGACGCTCACGGCGACGAACACATCAACATCAAGGCGTTACCGCACAGCAGTGCGAGAGCGACGTCGTTTCGGTTGCATTTGCGTGCGCGCGTTCTTACCCTGGCTGCGTCTCTTGGGAGGTCGCCATGGCGCTGAACGTGCTGGGACGGTTTGTGCTCATCGCCGGGGTGGCAGGTCTGCTCGGCGGGTGCCAAGCGCCAGTCGGTGGACAAGTTGCACGATACTGGGGGCCTGGACCCAGCGCTACCCCCGGCTACGCTGCGACCTGCCGTTCTGCGCTGACAGGCGAGGTGTACACGGCGAGGAACGCCGGGTGCTCGGGTGGAGATCAAATTCTGACCAGTGCTGCCGATCCCGCCTACTCGTCCGTCCCCATTCCTGTGGCAGCCCGCGCCCCTGCGAAGGCCATCGACGCTCCCGTGCGGAACGTGTGCGTAGACCATATCGAATCCGGCTCCCGGAAAGCGGTGAGCATCCCCGAGCTCATACGGGCGATGTCCACGATGAACCTCAAGAAGGACGAGTTCGAGACTACGGACACCTATCGCGCGCGCTTGGGCCAGCAGATGGAGAAGGTCAATGCGCTGCTGCGCTCCAAGATCGGCGAGGAAAGAATCGTGGTCAGCGTGCCAGTGGTGCAGCACGCGATGAAGTACGATGCCGATCGGGGCGCACTGACCATCGGATCGTTCTTCTCGCCCGTGGAAACTGGGGAGGCGGGGGGATTTCCAGAGAGCGTCTACCGTACCGTGATTGTGACCGACACCCTGGACCGGCAGGTTGGGGGGTACGTCGGCGAGAACGCCTACGGTGCCAAGCGAGCGGTTTCAAAGACGACCGTGCGTCAAGCCGGGATTGCCGTATCCGAGAACTCCTCGTCCATCGACGTGCGCTATTGGCCCCGAAAAGACTACTCGCTCACCTTGAACATGTCCGCCGATGAGGCCCGATCTGCAAAGGCCAACATGCGTGTCCTCGCGGTTGGACGCCTGCGCGAGCCCTACGTAGTCCAGGGTACATACCGGCACTCCCCGACGATCGACATGCCGATGGATACAGAGGTCAAGAGTACCGCTGTGAACACGGCGTTAGACTGCGCGATCATGTACAACCCAGCCACGAAGAAGGTCTACGCGACGCTGTGGTGAGGCTCCCTCACGCTGAGGCATGGCCGCCGCGCATCCTTTCTGTGAATCAGCACCGGCCTTTGCAGCCGATCACGATGCGCGGGCCATGCTTCCATCGTCATTCGACCGGCGACACGATCGATGTAGCCGCTCGTGACGGCACGGCCAATGTTTTCCGCAGATGCGCTGCGGCACGCTCATGGTGCAATTCTGAAGCTGGTGGCGGTGGGTTGCCGGAGCCGGGGGCTGCCGCAGCTACTGACCATGTCGCTGCCCGACACCGGTCCGCACCGTTACAACGCGCTGAACCACATGTGCGCGGCTCTCTTACGAATAAGTGGTATTGGTCGAGTAATGTGGTCCCGTTCACATGACGTTAACCATAGAAGAGATAGAACAGGCATCGACGCTTTCGGGCGTTTCCTCCCTGACTTGGGGCCGCGCCTGCGATGGCTGCGGCCCTTTTCTTGTGTGGGTTCAGTCCGGGGATCTCTTGGACAGTGTCTTGGCCGGGGCACAAAGTGTCGTTTTGCCCCATGCTTCGTTCAATCCACCGCGAACCGTGCAATGGCGCCCTCGTCCCACTCCATGCCAAACCCCGGCCCACGCGCTGTGACCATGCCATCGACCGGGCGCACCGGCTCGGCCAGGACGGCGCCAGCCATGTCCAGGTATTCCAGGAAGTGGCAGGTCGGGCTGACGGCCAGTGCATGCGCGCTCGCCTCGATGAACAGGTGGCTGGAGAGCGGCAGGCTGGCCGCTTCGGCCAGCGCCGTCGCCCTTAGCCATCCCGTGATGCCGCCGATCTTCATCAGGTCGGGCATCGCCAGGTCGCAGGCGCGCGCCGCCACCGCACGCGCCATGTCCGCCGGGAACCACCAGTTCTCGCCGGTCTGAACGGGGACCGGCGACACACTGCGCACGCGGGCGTGCCCTTCCAGATCCTCGGCGGCGACCGGCTCCTCCACCCAGGTCAGGTCGTAGGCAGCCAGCCGGTCGATGCGGTGGATTGCTTCCGTGACGCTCTGCGACTGATTGAGATCGACCATGAGCCGGACGGTGGCCCCAATGGTGTCGCGGACGGCGCAAACCATGGCCGCGTCCTCGGCGCTGCTGCGTTCGCCGATCTTGATCTTGATGGCTCTGAACCCGGCGCCGATGGACGCCTCCAGCATTGCCCGGTCGGCCACCGGATCGACGAGGCCGAAGCTGTCGTAGGCGGGCACGGGCTTGGCGGTCCCGCCGAGCAGTTCGACCACCGGCCGATCGGCGGCGCGACTCAGCGCATCCCACAGCGCCATGTCCAAGCCGGACAGCGCCATGCCGACAAGGCCCTGGCGACCCAGCAGACGGAAGGTCCACGACAGATCCTGGAACCGATCGGTCGGTGCGACAGGCTTGCCGACGATCAAACCAGCGAGGTCGTTGAAGAAGGCGCAAAGCGGCTTTAGCACCATGGGCGTGTAGCAGAAAATATAAGCACGCCCGATGACGTCCTGATCGGTCTGTACGTCGATGAGGATCAATGGTGCGGCCGGGATAGCGCCGGAGGCCGTCCGCAACGGCCGCGGCATCGGCGCGAGCACGGGTCGCACGCGCAGGGATCGGATGGTCGGCAGCGTGGTCATGTTTCGCCCCCTGGATCCCGGAGCCTCGGGGACTCTCGGCTTCGGTTAAGATCGCTTCTGTGCCGGGAAAGACGAGGGGCTATCGCACACGGCAACAGATCGGCGCCCCTTGTGCAACGGCCCTGAACGTGGGACTGGCATCCACTGGCGGTAACGGCCGCCGGACAAGGGGGAGTGCCGACCATGCCGCTCAGTTCGCTGTCCACCGCGTTGGCACTGGTGGTCTACGTGGCCCTGTTGTTCAACGTCGCTCGGGCGCGAGGCATCTACGGTGTGAAAGCGCCGAACGTGACCGGCCATCCCGAGTTCGAGAAACGATACCGCGTCCAGATGAATACGCTGGAGCAGCTGGTGTTCATGCTGCCTGCCCTATGGCTCTGCGCGGTGTGGGTTGGCGACGGGTATGCTGCCGTCGGCGGGGCGGTCTGGTCGGTCGGGCGCATCGTCTATGCTCGCAGCTACTATGCGGCGGCCGAGAAACGTGGCCCGGGGTTCATGCTGACCTTCGTCCCGGCGGTGGTCATGTTGGTGGCCGCGCTGATCGCCATTGTGACGTCGGTCAATTGAGGGGACTGTGGATCGGCATGGGTTCCCGGCGCCGACTGACCGGCTGCCCCTGACCAACTTGTGCTCAGCTGGCATGGCGTCATCGGGCTTGCCCCCCAACCTGCCTCAGATACCGGGCGCCTGCTCGACCATCGCTTCGATCTCCTGGATGCGGGCGAGAACCGTGCTCGGCTTGCGGAACGGCCTCGGCGCAAACGGCCCGTCGGGCACTTCCGCACCATCGGTGGCCAACAGAGCGTCGTCCTCGTCCGCATCGCGCGCCTTTACCGTACGGCTTCTCGGGCTGACGCTGAGCTTGACGCCCGCAGCCTTCGGGCCGTCGGCCATGCGGGCCTTGGGATCGACCAGGAACGTATGGTCGCCGTGCCGCGCCGTTTCAACCATGCCCGCCGTCCACGACGGGGCACGCCGCAACTCGTCGTGCGAGTAGAAATACCGGGCACCGTGCGTCGGATCGTCGAGGTGGCCGGTCAACGCCAGGGCGGCGATGGTCACCGCCCGGGTCCAGGCTGTGGGGTCGAAGTCCCTGGCCTGCTCCATGCGGTGCGCCCGGCCCTTCCGGGTCGCCGTCCAACTGAACTGCGCCTGCTGGTAGATCACCTTGCAGACCGGCCCGGCCGCACGACCGCCGAAGGAGGCTGGAACCGGCCGCGGTGAACCGAAGGACGCCGCGACAGCGGGTTCGACGGTGTCGCGGACGCGGTTCAGCGTCACCATGGCCACCGCCGACTGGCTCGTGACCGATTGATCGCGGGTTTCAAAGTAGACGTTGCGCGCCAGACAGGTCACTTCGCGGTGATCGGTGACGGTCGAGGCGGTCTCGGTGGGGGCGGTCATCATCCAGACCGCGGCGATGACGCGGGCGACGATGTCGGCTGATGCGATGTCGAGCATTGGTTTCCCTCTGTTCGCGCTCATCCGGTGAATCAGATCAGTCTCGTACTGGAAAGCCGTGGTCGGCGGTCACGGCGGACGGTCTCCTGGTGTCGTGCGTTGCTGGACGCGAGTCGTCGGGTAGCGAAGAGGTCGAAGGGGGCGACGGTCGGGAGACGCGGTCGGGGTGGACAATGCAAAGGCCGGGTGGTGATCGTGTCGATCGCCAATCCGGCCCTCAACTTCAACCCAAATGGGCCGACCGTCAGGCGGCCAGCGGCTTGGAGACGGCTGCGACCGTGACCTCGACGCGAGCGGCGATCGGGGCGAACGCCTCCTGGACGATCTTGGCCGACAGCTGCGACAGGCGGGTGCTCTCGGCAACAAAGGACTGGACGCTCTGCTGGGCGAAGGCGCTCTGGAGCGCGAAGGCGTCCTGCGGCGACTTGACCGACAGCAGGCTCTGGCCGGTGGCGGCGGCCTTCTCGAACGACGCCTGGGTGAAGGCGGCGGCTTGGCGGCTCACGTCCTCGAAGCCCTTGAAGAGGATGGTGTTCGCCTTGACGACGGCGTCCAGGTTGGCCTGGCCGAGCACGGCGAGGTCCTGGTAGCCCTTGTTCAGCTGCTGGCTGGCCTTGGCGACCTGCTCCTGGCTGGACTTTGCGAGATCCTCAAAGCCCTTCTTGGCCTGGGTGGCGACGTCGTCAAGAACCTTGGGGGCCTTGGCGATGGCAGTGATCTGGGCAGTCATGGTCGTATCCTTTGTCCGTGAGAGCGAACCGCACCATCCCGAAAGGTCATGGCTCCGGAGGGACGCCAATGGCGGGGCTCCTCAGTTCATGTTGCAATGCAACATAACCGCATCGTACGTGATTCACGACCAAGGTCAAGATTTTTTGTGCAGTGCACAATGAGCGCTCCAGCCCGCTCATCCGACCAGGACGCCATCAGTAGATGAGTTCGCCCTCGCCGCCGCCTTCGGAGATGACGATCTCACTGCGCGCTGCCAGATCCTTGGCCAGCTGCACCATGTACATCTGCGCCTCGTCGACGTCGTGCACCCGCACCGGGCCCATCGCCGCCATGTCCTCGCGCAAGATCTTCGCCGCACGCTCCGACATGTTGGAAAACAACAGGTCCTCAAAGCTCGACAGGAGGATACCGGAGGCAGCGGCTGCGGGAGCTTCCGGTGACAACCGGGAAATCCTGTCGTAGCCTCCGTGCCGCCGACAGAAGGAGGGCGCATGCTGAGGGTCACGGTCACGCGCGAGACGGCCACGGAAGCCGAGCCGATCGCCGAGGTGGTGATCGGAAAGTTTGCGGGGGGCGAGAAGCGGGCAGGCTACGCGGCACGAGTCCACGAACCCCCTTCGCCGTATTCGGATGGCGTCGATGCGTGCTTCGAGGTGCGCGGGCATGAGCGCTACCAGCCCGCTTTCGCCCTTGTGGCCGCGGTGCTCGGAGCTTGGCGCGAGGGCCGTGTGGACGAGGTCGGCGACGGCGTGCGCGCGGCCCTGACGAACGCCCTTGGCTCACGAAAGGTGGCGGAGCCGGTCGGCAGGGTCGCCGCTCCAACCGTCGAGAACAATGCTCCGACAGCGCGGATCGCCCGCGCGCTGTGCACCCTCGGGACCATCGGCGACGACGATCCTCGCGCACCGGCTGCCGAAGCGCTGGCCGGGCTTCTGGAGACCGTCGTGTCCGCTGTTGAGGAGCTTAGGACGAACGGCAGCGTCACGCCCTCGGTCCGGGCGCTGGACGCCGCCGCGACCCTGGTGGCGGACCGCGGCGACCGGGCGATTCTGGCGCTCGCCGACGCCGTCAACGCCGTGGCTAGCCGATGACCTGGGACCCCGTGTCCATGCGCAGGGCAGCGGTGGCGAGTTCCTGGGTTCTCCCCCTGCTGATGCTGCTCGCCGTCCCCTCGGCAGCGAGCGCTGCGCCGACGGCGTGCCCGGAACATTTTCTCGAGGCACAGGCGCCGGATCTCGTCAACGCGAAGCTGGCGCCGAAGACGCGCGAGCTCTGTTACTCCGGCTACGCGGCACTGCACTCGGGCATCACCAGGACCTCGCTGTGGACAGCCGAGCGCCTGACGCGCGAACGCCTCACGGCCGCCAAAGGGCTGGAGCGCAACAACACCTTCCACGCCGACCCCAACCTGCCGCAGGATGAGCGCGCCGAGTTGGCCGACTACCGCGGCTCCGGTTTCGACCGCGGTCACTTGGCGCCGTCGGGCGACATGCCGGACCCGCAGGCTCAGGACGAGTCCTTCAGCTTGGCGAACATGGTCCCGCAGAACGCTGACAATAACCGGAACCTCTGGGAGGGGATCGAGTCGTCGGTTCGAAACCTGGCGCGCCGCAACGGCGAACTCTATGTGGTCACGGGTCCCTTCTACCAGGGCTCGAGCATTCAGCGCATCCGCGGTCGCGTCCTGGTGCCAACCCACCTGTTCAAGGCGGTCTACGACGTCCGCCAGCGCAAGGCCGCCGCCTACTTGGTCGAGAACGCCCCCGGCAACAGTTACCAGCGCATCTCCATCGCCGACCTGGAAGAGCTGACGGGAATCGCCGTCTTCCCCGGCCTGCCGGAGACGCAACGCGACGCCATGCTCGACCTGCCCGAGCCCCGCCCGCACGGAAAGGGCGGCCGGAAGGCGAAACCCGACGAGCCGGGGTTCACCGAGATGGATGTGCTCAGGTTGCTGAAGCAGTTGGCACGCTGATGAGAAGGAAACCATGACGCAGGCATTGAGGCCCTTCGCCGACGATGCGGCCGCCACCCAGATTGGCGACCTCTCGATCGAGAACGGCACCGACAAGGTGGCGGTCTACGGCTCGCTGGACATCACCCGGGACAAGCAGGGGCTGGAGCACGCGCGCAGGCTCAAGGACCTGCTCGATGCCGTCGTGCATGCGCTCGAGGCGGAAAAGAACCTGCCGGACAGCGTGCCGCCGCCAGAGGCGCCCGACACGGTGGAGAACCCGTTCGCCTGACGCCCAGTAGCATCTCAGGATGCCGGTATCTGCCTGCTCGTGCATCTGGTCATCATCGGGGCCGTGGCGGAAGCGCCGTCCTCGGAAATTCTGCGCCTAGGGTTCCGGAGGAACCTTGCGGCCCACGCCCAGAGGGTGAAAACGGATAGCCCCTCTCCCCGTGTTGCAGCCTGCGCTCGAATGAACCTAATGGGTCTGCGATTTTACTATGCGCCACGGCGTCCATCACGTTTTTGTTGTTAATGAAGCTGATGTTTCTTTTTACGTAATCAACTCTTCTGCCGATGTACCGTTGCAGATAGGAAGAAGTGATATTTGAGGCATTCTCGCTGACAATGATATTCGCCCCCTTTCTGATATATGGGGTCAGCAGAGCTTTCGCAAACTCCCCAATTACAGCCTTGCCGATCTCGCCAGCCGGTAAGACATCCACGGCTTTCCCCAGCATACCAGCAATGGTCTCTTCGAGCGCTTGTCTCCTGGCCTTCAACATCTCCGCATGGTTCCACCGTGCCTCCTTGTCCGCCAAGCGCCCGGCGATATCCTTGGGTGGCTTAACATCCTCTTCCTCGGGAGGCGGCTTCACGAGGACTTCGCGGCTTCCCTCGCCCCTATCGTCATCATCATTATCGTGTGGTCCGCTGTCGCGGTCATCAGTATCACTCCGCACGTTCAAGATTACCGTGGAATAAGCGTCGAACAGTGGATGGCACGGCTCACTTGAGCGCCCCCAACTGCCATGAACGGTATATTGAAAGCGATTGCCTCCGCACGATCCAGCATACTTAATACCATACTTCATAATGTCTTGGAAGTCCGGATCACTCACCAACGTTTCATTATGCAAAAGCTTGATAACGGTTTCGTCTATGAGTATCATCCTTGCTTGCTCAAGCTCAAAGCGAAGAGATGCATGCCATCTCCTGAGGGCCTCTTCGTTGGTCGCCTCGTATACAGCCAGAATCCCAAATGGCGACAGAATTGTGAAAAAGGACATCGAGAACACAACGAGTGCAAACCCCTCAATAATGTCTAGCGTCCTGTGTGCAAATCGATAAATGATCGGCCTCGCCAGGACCACACCAACGCACCCCATAAGCAATACCAATACCCAAGACTCACCCGCGGCTTTCACGTAATTCTCGTACAACTCCTTAGCAAGCTGAACCTCCCTCCAGACATTTGCAGTAATTAATTTATATGAAAACGATGATAAAAAATAGACAGCAACGGCTTCCACGCTAAGTATAATCGAGACAATAAACACAACATTAGCCAGTTTTCTGGCGGCATCGATTAGTCTGGAAGGAGCCTGCTCGGCTACCAACAACACTGCAAATCCTGCGAGGAAGCTGAGGGCGTAGGGCTCGCTTTTTGAAAGCTCCCAATACAGCATAATAATCAGCATAGCGAGCATCATGGCGACTAGAACAACCGCCACCTTCAGCAATTCAACCATGCCCGCCCTCCAAGACCACTGTCGCGCAGTCCCATGGTGCGGAACGTAGGGATCCAATGCCCCCGCGTCAAAGCGCATGCACTAGTGGCCCGCACCTGACGCTCGTTTAGCCTTGTTGATGCTGGCGATGATGCGGTCCGGATCGGCGGTCCAGACGAAGCGCTTGGCCGTCTTGTTGTGCTCGGCAATGTAGCGGTGGATGGCGGCTTGCAGGTCCACGATGCCGCGGAAGCTGCCCCGCCGCAGGCGTTTGGCCGTCAGCTTGGCGAAGAAGCCCTCGACCGCGTTCAGCCACGACGCCGAGGTCGGGGTGAAGTGGAAGACCCACCGCGGGTGCTTTTCCAACCAAGCGCGGACTTTCGGGTGCTTGTGGGTGGCGTAGTTGTCCAGGATTACGTGCACCACCTTGCCGACTGGCACAGCCGCCTCGACGGCGTTGAGGAAGCGAAGGAACTCCTGATGGCGGTGCCGCGCCGCGCACTGGCCGAGCACGGTGCCGTCCAGCACGTTCAGTGCTGCGAACAGCGTCGTTGTGCCATGGCGGGTGTAGTCGTGGGTGTGCGTGGCGGGTTGGCCCTTGGCCAGCGGCAACCCCGGCTGGGTGCGCTCGAGGGCTTGGATTTGCGACTTCTCATCGACCGAGAGCACCAGTGCGTGCTGCGGCGGGTCCATGTACAGGCCGACCACGTCCTGGACCTTCTCGACGAACTTGGGATCGCGCGACAGCTTGAAGGTGCGCACCCGATGTGGTCTGAGGCCGTGAGCGCGCCAGATGCGGCGCACGCTGGTGCCGCTCACCCCGCTGGCCGCCGCCATCGTGCGGCTGCTCCAGTGCGTCGCTTCGCCGGGCGGTTCCTGGAGCGTCATCTCCACCACGCGCTCGATCACCTCCGGCGCCAAGGCTGGGATGCGCGACGGGCGCGTCTTGTCGCGCAGCAACCCGTCCACGCCCTGCTCCTGGACGCGCCGCTGCCAGCGGTGCACGGTCGGCAAAGCGACGCCGACCTCCCGGGCAATGGCGCCGTTCAGGCGCGTGCCGTCGCTCAGCAGAGCGATCCGGGCGCGCGGCACCAGCTTCTGCGGCGTGCTGCCACTGCGGATGAGGCCCCCCAACCGATCCCGGTCGGCCGGAGCCAGCTTCAGATCAATGGCCCACTGCGAGACATCCATGCCCCGCAGCCTGCCAGCATCCTTTGTAGAACGTAACTGCCTGTTTGGCGCAGGCCACTAGGCTCTGTCACCAAAGCTGCGTAACCAGACCATAACCGAGGCGATCCGGACGAAGGCGAGAAAGTGGGCATCGAGCTTGCCGTAGCGGGTCGCCACACGGCGGAACTGCTTCAGCTTTCCAACCAACCGCTCGACAAGGTTCCGCCGCCGATACGCAGTATGGTCGAAGTCCGGATTTCCGGGTTGGTCGGCACGACTGGGGATGATCGGTACGATGCGCTTGCGGCACAATGCCTTGAGCAGCCACGCAGCCGAGCACGCCTTGTCAGCGATCACGGCGCTAGATTCCAAACGCGGCCGGATGTCCACGCAAAGCTGGGGCTCGGCCAGAGTTGAAGTTGAGACGATGTCGAACGATGGTCATCCGATGAAGGGACACCGATTTGTCGCGTGGTTGATCGCCGCGGGGATCATCGCGGCCAGTCCCGCCCTGGCTGACACGCCGACCGGCGCGGCTCGGGAACTCGCAACGAAGACCTGCGCAGTCCTTGCCGCTCGCGTGGACGAGATACCCGGCTCCGGGCCGGTCTTCCTGCGCAGCTATGACAGCAGCTTCGGCCAGGGACCGACCGCGGAACCAGCGTTGGCCAACGCCGCCTTCACCTACGACAATGCGCTCGCGGCCATTGCGCTGACCGCCTGCGGTCACCGAGCCCATGCGCAGCGCATCGGGGAGGCGTTGCTGTCCGCTGTCAACCTTGATCGCGCAGGGACGAAAGGGCGGCTTCGCAACACCTACCGAGCCGGGGCACAGACCCAGCGGCCGATTCCGCCCATGGGGTGGTGGGATGTCGTCGCGAGCCGTTGGTTCGAAGACCCTTACCAAGTCGGAACAGCCACCGGGAACGTGGCGTGGGCAGCCCTGGCGTTGCTGACCTTGAGCGAGGTTACGGGGAAAACCCGATTCCGCGACGGCGCCGCAGTGCTGGCCGAGTGGACGGTGCAGCACACGCGCGATGGGCAGGGACCAGACGGCTTCACCGGCGGCGTCCACGGCTACGACGACGCGCCCCAGGTGCTCACCTGGAAATCGACCGAGCACAACACCGATCTGGTGGCCGTCTTCGACTGGCTGGACCGCGCGGGCGCACCAGGAGACTGGTCCCATCAGGCCAAGGCCGCGCGAGCGTTTCTGGACGCGGTGTGGGATGAGGCCAGCGGGCACTTCTTCGTCGGCACCACGCCCGACGGCGTGACGGTCAACCGCGCGGTCTCCAGCCTCGATGTCCAGCTCTGGCCACTGCTGCTCCACGGCGCGCTGGAGCGGTGGCAAAGGTCGCTGACCTACGCTGAAGGCGCTCACGCCGTGGATGGTGGGTTTGACTTCAACGATGACCGCGACGGGCTCTGGGTGGAGGGAACGGCACAAGCCGCCCTTGCCTTCCGCGCTGTCGGCCGCGCCACCGATGCGGATCGTCTACTCGCCGAGGTCGCCAAGGAGCTGAGCCCCAGCGGCTACATTTGGGCCACCCGCCAGCCCAGCATCTCCACCGGCCTCGCCATCGGCCCCTCCAGCGCCACCGACGACTTCCGCTACTATCGCCGCCCCCATCTGGGTGCGACAGCGTGGGCGGCGATGGCGGCATTGAGCTGGAATCCCTTCACTGGGCAGCGCTTGCAACCAGTTCGGGTGCGGACGACCGGATCGAAATGACCGCATCGACCCCTTCGGCGGCTCCTGCTTCGAACACTGCGCGCGCCAGGACGCGGCCCCACGTTCATTCAGCTTCTTGCGGCTTCATGGATTCATCCCGACACCCGGTCGCCTTCGACGGAAAGCTTGCCCCGGCGCGGTTGTATTTGTCTAATCTAGTCATGTTGGCGGTTGCGTCGATTATGGAATCTCCAGTAACTGTCCCTACGGCCGTCCGCCGAACCAACGCATAGTACCAGAACGAGCCTGTGGGAGGTGCAGTGGGATGGCTGATCCAGGCAGCGATAAGCCTCCGTTCGTGGACTGCGCAGAGCCGGGCGGCAACAGATTCGTGACCTATGCGATCCGTTGCCCGCACACCGGCGCAGCCTTCTATGTCGGTCAGACGGAGGACTTCGCCAAGCGGCAGCGGACCCACCTCAAGGGACTCCGGGTCCGACCGCGCGGAACAGGTGTGCGGAGGTGGCTCCATGCAGTGGTCTCGTCTGGGGGAACGCCGGTATTCGAGGTGCTGGAGGAGGTTGGCACCCTGGCTGAGTCCATCGAATCCGAGAGCCGATGGATTGGACTCCTGGCAACTCGCGGCGAGCCGCTGCTTAACAAGCATCGTTGGCATCGCGACATCATGGCAGAGGCGATAGGTGGGGTAAGGGCGACCATGGACACGGCGACTGGAAATGGGGCGGAGCGTGAAGCCGCTATCACCGATCATTGGACGGTCTACGGCATCGTCGATCCCGCCGATCACCGGGTCTTCTACGTCGGTACGGTGAACGGCACCCGCGCATACAGAGCAGGCGAGCATCCGAAGGTTGATGAACGCATCCGTCAGATCCGCGGGGGTGGGGCGATGCCCGTGTTCGTCGTCTTCGAAGTGACCGGCGGAAGCGACGCGGCTGAGCGAGCCCAGGTCTTCTGGGTCGAGGTGCTCACAGGCCGGGGAAACAAGCTGCTGAACGGGGGTGGCTACCGCCCGCCGCCTAAGGTGGCGAAGCCGAAATTGTCGCCGGAGGAACGGCGCGCGGCGGCTCGCCAGCGCGCCATAGAACATGGCCTGCCGGAAAATACCGGGCAGGCTTGGACCGACGAACAGGACGTTGAATTAACGCGCTTGTACCGTGACGAGGGAAAAGGTGGAACGGAACTGGCCGACCACTTCGGGCGAACCCGTGGTGCTATTGGGTCACGTCTTGTAAGGCTTGGTCTGCTGGAGGACAGGCGCGATCTGCGGGCGTGAGGGGAACGCCGACGCCGTGACTGGGGGCATAGGGTGGTGAGCGAGAGGGACTGGGGTGTCCCGACGCGCTCGCCGTGGTTCTCGGCCGGTGGCTCTCGGACACGCCGGTGACGGTGAAGCCATCGCAGCGGCTGAGAGCCCCGACCGGGTTCCATTTCAGATGCTCGAGGCGTACGGGGAGACGGAACTCGTCAGTCGTCGCCAAGCGGACGAAGACGATGATGCGAGCAGATCAAGGATGTTCATCACGATCAAGCGGCGCAGATACCTACAATCCGCTCTCCTTCGATCTTGAGCAGCATCCTGACCGGCTGGAGCCGTTCGGTCGCCACCGCTTCGGCAGCCCGGATGTCCAGGCCGATCTGTTCCTTGCAGAATGCCACCTCGCCCACCAGCGCTTCATTCCACGCAAGCAGGGTCAGCTTGCGCTCGTTCAGGGTCGCCGTGGTGTTCCAGAACGACGAGAGGCCCTTCACCTTCTCCCGGACGAACCGGTCGGTCTCCTTGAGCAGGTCGCCGCTTTCATCGAGCCTGCCGAGCGCCTCCTGGATGCTGCGCTTCCGGTTCTCCTTCAAGCGCTCCTCACCCGGGAAGACGACCAGCAGCTGCCAGCCGCAGGCGCGGGCGCGGATGCAGAGCAGCAGCTGGCGGTACAGCTCCTCGAGCTGCTTCTGGTGCGCCTTGATCGCATCCTGCGTGCCCTTGGTCCCGAACGTGTCCGAGCCTTTGACGTCGAGGATCTCCCGGGTCTCGTGGCGGATGTCCTTGAGCAGGTGCTCCTGGATCGGGAGCAGATGCGCCTCGTGATGCTCGATTTGGTTCCGGATGCTGTCGGACAGCTCTCCGGCCAGCACCGACGGCGCGATCTGCTCGAAGTAGCGAAGGGCACCGGTGAGAACCGACCGGCGCTCGTCGGTCAGAAAGCGTTGGATTCGGTCGACCGACGCCTTGATTTCCGACAGCTTGTGGCTGATGTCGGCCAAGTGCTTTTGCGCGACGGCGACGGACGCAATCTGGAACAACGCCCCTGCACTCACGACGTTCGACAGGTTGGCGGCTTCGAAGAGTCGGGCCTGCTCCACGATTTTCCCTTCAGCCCCGCGCACCCAGCCCCTGAAACCACCGCCGATGGCCTCGGCGAGCGGACCGTTCACCACCACCTCCATGTAATTGGTCGTTGAGACCTGGAGCGCGGTCCCCAGTGCCGGAACGGCCTGGAGCAGCGGGTTCAGCCTGCTGATGCCGTCGCCCGACACCGCGACAGGATTCCAGGCTTGGTCGCTTGGCTCCGGAATGCGCGCCAGCGACAGCACCGGCTTGTCCGCGGAGGCGCCGATGATGAGTGGCGCTGATCGGATGTCCGACGGAACCGATGACGTAGATGCGGCCGGAACCGGAAGGCCCGGGCCATGGACGGTGACGTCGGCCCCTGGGGTGGCCGCTTCGGCGGACCACTCGGACGCAGGTAACGCCGCAAGCGGCGCCGCACACCCCGCCGCCGACAGCCTGTCCAGATGCTTTCTACGAAGGTAGGCGAGGTGCAGGACGCAGGGGACGGTCACCTTGAACAGCGGCTCCGCCAGAGTGAACCCCGATGCGCTCTCCTCCAGCGGACGGAACACGGCGCGGGAGAGAAACGAGGTCGCCTCCTCCCTGGCTATGGACGCCACGCTGGCGGCCTTGCTGGCAACCTCCTGTGCCTTCGCGACAACGGTGGCCTGCTCTCCGGAACGCGACGCCGTCAACTTCTCACCCAAACGGGCGGCTCGGGAAAACAGGGAGTTCGCTCTCTCCTTGGCCGCCGTCACCACGCTGGCGGCCTTGTCGGAGACCTCGCGCACCGTTCCTACGACGGCCGCCTGTTCGTCCAGGCTCAGCGCCGCCACCTTCTGGCGCAGATCAACCGCATGGGAGAGCAGGGAGCTCACGCCTTCCCTGGCCGTGGTCGCGAGGGTAGAGGCCTTGCCGGAGGCCTCCTCCCGCGCCTGCGCCAGGATCGCCTCCCGCTCTTCCGGGCTCAGCGCCGTTAACTCCTGGCCCAGGTGAATGGTCAGCACGTTGCGTTCGTTTTTGGCGGTCTGTCCAACTTCGTATGGAACGTCGAGCTTCTTGCAGACCTCGACGACCAGGTCGTCATAGGAAGGACCTTCCCCGCGGGCAGCGCCAACCGCGGGGCTGTCACCGCAGTGACGAAGCGCATCGCCGATCAGACGATGGTATCTCGAGTGCTGGGGACGGTGATTCCGGTAGTCTTCGTCGGCCTCGAGGAACGTCGGTACAGCGTCGGCAATGCGCGTGACCAGAGGTTCGAGATCGTCATCGGAGCAGACCGACAGCAGGGCGTAGAGGTCGCCCCGGCGAATAGTCTCGATCACGTCGCTCATGTGAATTTCCCTTTACCTGCGGCCCGCGCCCCGCGCCTTGACGGCCAAGGAGCCTATCCCGCCATGCGGGCGGCGGGAAGGAACATTCACTCATCGCGTGCTTTTGCGCTTCTCCAGGTGCAAGGAGGTTGATTGCCAGCCCAATGGGTCGGCCTGAACGTCAGCTAAAAACATGTAGGGCGGCACCAGAGTTCGGATGTCGGACGTCATCGTTCCCCTCCCCTGCATTCCCCACTTGCGACCAGGACCCGGCGCGACGGCACACACCGTCGTCATGCTCCTTTACGCTGGCCGCCATGACCTGAATGGACGCTGGTCACGGCGGTCAGGATGTCAGCCGGTCAAGCCTCAGCTGCAACCGCCTGCGGTCGACCCTGAAGGCGCGCAGCAGTGTGAGGGCCCGCAGTGCGTGCCGCGCATACACGGCGAAGGCCGCACCCGCGACGATGAGCACCGCTCCCGCGACCAAGCGAACAGCATCCGGGGAAAATTCCATCGCGTCAGGCCTCACTCCGCCTTGGCCGCAAACGTGCCCGACGCGCTTGCTCCCAGTACCCGCTGGGGTCGAGGGCAACGTTTCGCCAATGGTCTCGCCACGTCACGTAGCGCGGGCACGCGGCGGCAAGGGCTGCATCCAGTCGGCCATAGCGGAACAGAGCGGTGTCGGCCAACGAGACGATAAGCGGATTCGGCTGCATCCGGGCATCATCGTCCTGACGAAGGAGTGCGGCGACGGCATCCGCTTCGGCACCTGGCCCAGCCTCGTCGGCGATGATGGCCAACGCGACCGCGGCCGACCGGGAGACGCCGTGCTGGCAATGCACGGCAAGCACTCCCTCAGGGACCCGAGGACCGCGACAACGTGCTCGACGACCTGGGGCACCTTCGCCAAGGCGGTGTCGTGCCGCAGGCGCGACATCTCCTTGAACGCCGCGCTGCGACCAGCTTTCAGGTTGGCTACCGCCGCCCGGTATGCAGCCTCGTTGCCACCCTTCTTTGCCAAATCAACGATGGAGCGCAGGCGCGTCTCCTCCTGCTCAGCACGCTTGAGCGCCTCACGTTCCGCGACGACGACGTTGCCGAGAGCCGGGCTGTCGCAGGGAAGCTCGACGACGGAGAACCGCTTCTCCGGCAGATCGGTCAGGACATCGGCCTTGAGGCGGCGCACCATCACGGACTGGCGCAGGACGCCCTGAAGCTCTTCCAGATTGCTGGCGCCGCTGGCGTCGAACCCGAACCGCGTGTGGCGCCCATCGCAGTACCGGCTGGCGAAGCGGAAATAGTTGCTCGCCTCCGGCAACCCCATTGCGTGCAGCATCGGGTAAAGTTCGATGGGCCGGTTCAGGATCGGCGTGCCGGTCAGGAACAGCCGACGCTTGGCCGGGATCGGCGACTGCCCCTTGCCGCCCAGGGCGGCTTTGGTCCGAGCCGTCTTCTCGTCCTTGAGCGCGTGCGACTCATCGTAGACGACGATATCCCACTGCACCGACCGCAGGCGGTCACTCAACTTTGACAGAATATCATAGTTGATGACCACAATATCGGCTTCGGGCCAGTGCTTCGTGGTCGCAATGCCGACGGTGAGCGGCTTGATCAGCCACTTGGTGAGCTCTCCGCGCCAGTTGATCAGCGCGATCTTCGGACCAACGATGAGCGCACGCGCCCGGTCGCGAGCGGCAAGCTCAGTGTTGATGATGCCGATGGCCTGGATCGTCTTCCCCAGGCCCATCTCGTCCGCGATCAGGACGTCCTTGCGCGCCATCGCGTAGGCGATGCCAGCCTTCTGGTACGGCAGATAGGACAGCCCGGTCGGGACGGGGATCTCGACGTTGGCATCCGTCGCTCGCGACGCAGCCGCCGAAGCCTGCTGAAGAGCCGTTGCAGCGGCCGCCGCCGCGCGCAGTCCGGTGGCCGTCTTCAGGTCGGCATGGTCCGCGAGCTTGACCGCGATCAGCGGGTCCGTCGTCCACCAGTGCTTCAGGGGCGCAGGCGCCCAGCGGAAGCCAGCACCCTTCGGCAGGTGGCGCTCGGAGAACTCGGTTCGGCACTCCCAGTGGCCCGTGCCCGCGTTGTAGTTCAGGTTCATGATGTCACCGTGCGGTGCAGGGGTTGAGGGGAAGCGGCTGACCTGTGGCGGGATGGAAGATGCTCGTGGGGGCTCATTGCACGCCCCCCTCTGTTGCGACCCGTCGCGCAGTGGCCTCGCTTCCCGCACAGCCGTTGCGCAGCACGGCGCCATCCGGCAGAGAGCGCACGGTCCAGAGCCAGCAATACGTAGCCTCTACGAGTTCGACAGCGACCAGACGCGCCCCTGTGCGACCGATGACAATTCCGGTCTCGATGATGATGCGGCGGTTGGTAACCGCGTTCCAGAATTCGCGGCGGCTCAAACGCTGCCTCCCTCGGACTGGACGGCAGCTCGGCCCTTGTCCGTCAGACTCCATTCGTACATGCGGCTGTTCGCCTTGCTCGGCTTGCCCGTGACCATGCCGATCCGTGACAGCTGATTGAGGCAGTTCCCGATACGGTCCTTGTTCGCCACGGTCGGCGGGATGTGTTCGTGTACGGCCTCGACGACATCAGCCGTCGTGAGCGGGCCGAGGGTGTCGTACTCAGCGAGCACACGGCGAATGGTGGCAGGCAGGTCGCCACGGCGACTGCCGAGAGCACCGACACGAACCGGTGGCGAAGCAGAAGGCGGAAGCACCTGAGACGCCACGGCAGGCGCCGCTGCACGACTACGCTGCCCACCGATGACCTGCATTGCCTGTTCAAGCGCATCCAGATCGTTGGCGACCGTTTGCTGCGTCCGTTCCAGCCGAGCCAACTGCTCGGCCAACTCATCGCGGCGCTGGCGCAGTCCTAAGATGAGGGTATCGGCCGGGACGTTGAGGATATGGCTCATGGATCACCCCCTCGGCTTCATCTTGGTCGCAGTACGGTCGACGTCCGGGGTATAGGTGTGCGCGGCGTAGTCCAGGACGCCGCGCAGGCGGATAACGGAACGATGGTAGCCGCTACGCGGCCCGCGGTAGCGCCCCTGACGGCGAATGACCGTGCCGCCGACGTTGGGGCCATACACCCGGCTGGCGGATCGCCTGCTTAGGCGATTCCGCCCGCACGCGCGGCAAAGAGGATTTTGGCGGCTCATGCGGCACCTCCCGCATACAGAGCCACAATCTTGTTCGCCTGCGAGCGCAACAGGGCCACTGCAAGTTCATTGTTGCCGATGCCGACCGGCATGGGCTGCCCACTCGGTTGGAGGGCGTCAACCGCCTGGAAGATGGCGCGGGCAGCCAGAAGCAGCGTACCGTCAGCCACGTCTTCCGCATCGAGTGCACGGACGGCAACATCAAGGATTCTGTGCGCTTCCAGCAAGATCGGGTCCGGCCCAGGAGGATCCATGCGGGCGGGAAGCGTTTCCAAGATTACAAGGGCGGCATATGCAGCCGTGATCGCGGTTTCGAGCGGGGTATCCATCACAGACCCTCCCCTTCCCGGAACTCGACATGCAAAGGCAGAGGCGGCGCGATGTTTCCAATCTGGGCAGTAATGGCGATACGCTCCTCCTCCGAGATCCACTCGACATCCTCAGCCGAGCAGTAGACCTCCCCGTCCTCATGTTCGAAGGGGAAGTTAAGCTCCGTAAGGACGTCGCCATCCGGCTTGACGACAAACCAGTCTTCGTCCTCGAATTCGTCCAAGTGCCAGAGCGCCACGTAGACTGCCGTGCAGGCATCCAAGGTCGGCAGGCCGTCAGCTCGAAATTTGTTGCGCCAAGTACGTAGCGAATAGCTGTTTTTCATCACTTGATGTCCTCGGCCTGACTGAAAGAGTTATGTGCTATGGCGCGCATGGACTTGAGAGACGCCTGGATGTCCTCGATCAAATAGATCACCAACGCGGTTGACGGTTAACGGGCTGTCCCCGCCAAACCCGCATCACCGGAGCCTCAGCGAGCGCAGCGATGCGTGCCTTCAGCGTGCGATGGCCGCAACGCGCGTTTGCCCGTCGTGCCCGGCTCCTCAGCAGGTACGGCTACCTGCTGGATCGCTGCCCACCCTGAGAGCACCTAATCAGACCTGATATCCGGTGCCTTCACGGTGGGGTCGCCCGCCCCGCTCCCAAGCCATCAGAAGCGGCAACGATCAATATGTAACCCATCGATTCAAATTACGCAACGCTAAATGAAACGTAACGTTACTTTACGCTTGACAAGCATGCCGCATCAAACAACCAAGCCACTGTATTAAATCCACGATCGCTCCGCGGGATTTTTTTTCGGGGATTTTCGTAATCGAAGAGGGTGATCATCCAGAGAAATCATTGACAGAAGCGCCGATGCAGGACATATACTGCGCCGCCGATTTTTGTCCGACAGAACTTCAGCACTATGGCGTGATTCCAGGAGGGCGGCATGGAGATGGTCGAGAGCGGAGCGGTGGCCGATGCGATCGTGGCAGCGTTGGAGATGCGAGGCATCACGGGGGCCTCGGCGGATGCGGACTACAACCTCGTGTGGGTCAAGGTGAACGGCGTCGTTGTGGGCATCATCTCCAGATACGACGGGTGCGAAGCGGACACCTTCGCCATCATCGACCGCTTTGGTGACAACTACGGGGGCGACGACTATGGCTACACGCTCGACGAGGCCGTGGCCGCCGCGGCTGTCTACATCCAGGATGGCAAGACGTACGACACCCGAGCTTCGACCAACGTTCTGGTCGACGACGGCAAGTCCGAGGACCTGAATTGGAACACCGTCGACCTGAGCGATGGCATCGACAATTTCCTGGAGGCCGAGGCCGGGGAACTGCGTGATGACGCCTTCCGGGGTGACCTTGACACCATGAATTGGGAGGACGCAGAGGTCTACGTCCGCATTCTCCCTGAGGGCGAGAACGTGGAGCTCGCCCGCGCCCCGGTCTTCACCGATTCCGAAGGCCCGGAATCCTATGAGGCCAAGCGCAAGGACGGGCTGGAGTCCGACCTGGAAGCCGAGGTCATCCTGTCCCTCAGCGCCATCCGGAGCGAAGCTGGCCTTGGTGACGATGAAGACATCGAAGCCCTCGTAAACGCCATCGAGGAGGCCATTGGCACTTGGTCGAACGGCGAGAACTGCCTGGGGCTGAACATCTTCAGCTGTCAGGTCGGAACGGCCGACGAGGACGACGATGGGGAGATCCAGGTCTCGGTCTCTTGCGACCGCGAGATCTTCCAGGACGACGCGGCCAAGCTCCAGGATGAGCTTAAAGAGTTCGTGCGCGACACCATCGCGGGGGTCATCGCCGACGGGGCCTGGGAGAACGAAAGCGAGTAAGGGGATTGAAGGGTGCACTTGGTGCTCAGCTGGTGCACCTGCGATGAACGGATACCGGATGGATAGCGGATGACCGCGGAGCAGATGAAGAAGATGGGTCGTCCTCGCAAGCTGGCGGAGGACCAAGCCAAGCTGGGGGTGCGCCTGGAGCAACGCGACCTGGCCATCATCGACATGCGCAGCCGCGGGGAGAGGGGCCGCTCGGAGGCGCTGCGCGACCTACTGCGCCGATACTCCGCCATCATCGAGGCCGCGACACCGCGCCTGTCAAGCCACGCTTGGTCGTTTGCCATCTATGCCCTGCAAGGGATGCTGGACGACGAGGCCGATGACACCCCGGAGTTCGTCCTCACGTTCGATATGTCGCCCGGTACCGTCCGAACGACGCTGCACGATGAACTCAAGGCATCGGTGCTGCCCGAGCAGATAGAGCAAGCCTGGAGCGAATACGCCGACCTGTCCGATGTGGAGCTGCTGACCATGGTCGATGTCGCCCAGCGACTATGGTCCTTGCCCGACGGCGAGCGCACACTGGACCGTGTCCTGGACTGGCGGCACGTGAGCGATTGGGCCGCGCCTGACAACCATGATGAGCTGGCCTCTGAATGACTGGGCAGGCCCGCAGCTCCAATGTTGTCGGTGGAGCGAAGCTGTAAAGGCCTACACTGAATTAGGTCAAAGCTAACGCTCCACAGCAGCTTCCGCCTTCTCGGCTTTGATCTTAGCTCCGTTTACGATCGCGTCGAAGATTGGTAGATCATCCACTAGGGTATCTAGTGCCCGCTTCAGCGGCGCCAGTGCCTCTACCCAGTCCTCATTCTCCCAGGCTGAGGCCAACTTGTCGGCGGGCAACACCACCGGGCGGAAGAAGACGCCCTTGCCTTCGTGGACCCAACCACGCCCGTCGAGTTGCTGGCCAAGCTCAACCAGCCCCTTGGCATAAGCGTTCCACCCCGTTTTCCCCCCAAACCAGGCGTGCTCAACCAAGAAGCGGAATCCCCAATCCGCTTGCCCTGCTCCGAACAGGTCAGCGATCTCAAACGAGTGGCCCTCCCAGTTCGCGCGCCGACCAAATCCGAACCATGCGTACCATTTGTCCTCTTCCGGCGCCTTCCATTGGCGTGGAGCCACCCACAGATCATCAAACTGCCCGGAGACGTCAGCCTTGCCTGACCAGTTTCGGGCCTCCAGCCAGGAGGACACAACCTGCCCGATCTCGGTGCGAATCAGCGGGTCGATCTGGTCTTCGAAGAAGACGACCGCCCTGTTGAAGAGAGCCAAGTCATTGAGAATGATGGCTCCAGCTTTGCAATCGTCCGCATCCATCGTGCGGGTCTCCTGTTCAGAAGTTGGTGATGTGTCTAGCGAATGTGGTCGCCAGGAAATGCGGGACGCCCGCAGGCGTGCGGCCTTCTAAAGTTCGACCTTTTGCGGAAACCGCCCGACGCAGCCCTGTGGCGATCATCGACCACGCAAATGGGACGACGTATCCGCCGTACTCACCAGCGGTTACCGGTAGCCGTCCACTGGGCGTCAAAAGCGCGAGCGCCCAGGGTCTGCCGCATGCCCGTTCGGCGGCGATCCGGCAGTAGCGCTCCATTTGGCCCGGCTGCTCCGGCGCATCGATCTTCACCTCGACAACGACGATGAAAGTTGGGTCATCCACCTGGATGTCGACACGGTTGGCTCTTGATCCATCCGGGCACTCCTCGACGGCCACAGTGCAGCGGAGCGATGGCCGTTCCGGGAAGTCCAGCAGGCGACCTCGTATGCGGTCGAGGAGAGACACCAGAAGGGCATCGCCGCACCCGTGGCCGCCCCTCGGATCCAAGAACCACGCCAACACTGAAGCATTGCGCACTTCATCCCGCCGGAGAGCAGCAGCGGCCCAAGGGTTGCCAAACAGCCCCGCGTCCCAGCAGTCGGTGAGCGGGCCTCGCAATTCTCCAAACCAGCTTATTAAGGAAGACGTCTGCCCCACACCGAATTGCGCTTTGGGCAGTTCAGGTCCAACGTGACCAAAGTTGAGCCCGCGCAATGTGTCGAACACGGCGGGGAGTTGCTCGGCGAGGAGCGGGCGCTCACGGGCCATGACCGGGCGAAGCTGACTGAAGAATGCTGCCAGTTCCAAGGCCGCCGGAGGTCCCAAAGCCTCCCCATCCTCTCCGTTCATCCTGAGTCCCCGGACGTGCAGTTGGTTGCAAGATAGCAACCACACTCAACCCCGGCAAGCGCTCGATGTCCACCACACGCTCAATGCAGTTCCGAGCGCCGCCAATTCCATGTACGAGCTTGTTTCAACTTCGTGCGGCCTACAGCTTCGAGGCTTCCGCCGTATCGATTCCCGAGTAGGTGACCGTGAACTGCCCCTTGAGCTCTTTCTTCGCGCTGGGCAGGAGCATGCAGGTGAGTTCGATGCGCGTGGGACCAAGCACCCAGAGGCGAGAGAACGAAGAAGAGACGGTGTTCCGCTCTTCCTTCGAGGACGCGGGCGCTCCGTACCGGGACATCAGCATGTCGGTGAAATTGTAGTAGGCCTCCAGACAGCCGCGGCCATCGCTCGACTTATCGAGCATACCGAGCGAGTACAACCCGCCGCCCTTGTCGAACCAAAACTTCATTAGAAAGTCGTGCTGGGCGACCGTGTAGCTGTCGAGCACCAGCAAGAGGCTGTTGCCGTAGCCGTCCTTCTCCGGCTTCACCATCCGCTTCGAGCCCGGCACCGCCCCAAGCACATCATCCGCCGACATTCCCCACCGTGCCCCCTGCCATCCTGACACGGCATCACCGGCGGCAGCCGGAACAGTCATCCAAAGGGTGAAGATAAGAGCACCAACCATGAGCAGCGAGCGAAGCATCGCCTTCCCTCCTGACAATCGACAAGGCCGAGCCCAAGGTACATGCAGCGCGGTCAGGTTGTCGTGGGCCAGATCAACGCGACATGGGTCGCATCCTGTTGCGATCGTCCGCGGTCCAGGTGCATTAGAAGCGCCGTAGACATCTGCCTCCGCGCCACCAGTCGACGCTCCATTCCTGCGGTCGCGCTGGTCGTAACGGCGCCCCAGGGCGGGAAGGCCACGGTCAAGGACCTGCGCTTCCGCTGCTCGTGCTGCGACGAAAGAAGCGTCCACGTCGAGCCAGAGCCCGCGTGCCGCTGAAGCAGGCTGACACGGTTCGCCATCACTGCCTGCTGAGCGCGCTTACCATATGCGACCGGACTGGCGCCGCAACATCGCCTGCTGGCGGCGAACAGCGCCAAGCCCGGCAAACCGATTGATGAGCAGGGCGCCAACCACTTGGTCCGGCGCCATTGCGTCGAGCCAAGCGCCCGCCCTGATGCGCCCACGGTCCCTGAATCGTCTCGGAAAGCACGCCTTGACGACCGCTGCCGATCTGCGTCACAACGTTCCCCACACCAGCGAATATGGTGGTTTCAGTAGGATAGCCGTCCTGCTTTCGGTCAATGGGGAACCGTTGATGGATCAGGGCTGCCTCTGGGGGATCGTCTAGCGGTAGGACAGCGGACTCTGACTCCGCCAGCCTAGGTTCGAATCCTAGTCCCCCAACCACCTTCTCGGAAAAGCCCACATCCTTAGGATTCTACGGGTCGCGCGCATCCCGGCCGGCCCGAAGGGGCGTTCCGTGGCCAAGTTGGCCCAGCTCTGTTGGTGCATCGGATTCTGGCATCAGCGCCGTGACGGCCCGCGGCCTCTTTCATCTTCCGCATGATCCGACGTAGACGGTGGCACCTCCCCCAGCGGCGCCCGGCGGGTTGCCGACCCGTCCGCCGTGATTAGTCCCCAACGCGCAGCCAAATCGCCGGGTCGAGCAGCGCGGAGGCGCCGACCAGGATCTCGTCGACGGGCACGCCGCCCTCCGCCGCGAGGCGGACATGCAGCGGGTGACCGGGTTTCTCGACCAAGGCGACCACGACATAGACGTGTCCCGGCGTACTGGCGCGGGCAAACCGCTCTCCCATGGAAATTGGACGTTTACGAGCCATCATCGGCACCCGTCATCGCGGCGACCTCGTTGAGCAACCGTTCATGGTCCTTGCGACTGAACGCCCACCGACGGTGGCCATGCGCGTCAGCGCGGCAAACCCAAGCGTCGTGAAGGCGGCGGTCGGCCAAGGTTCGTCGAGATCGTTGAAGGACGGCCACCCGCGATCACGCACGAACTGAACAGCCGCCGGCACCTTTGGTTGCCCCTTGAGTGCACCCGTTGAGCAGCGCCGGGCTAGGAGCCCGTCGTGGATCGGACGGGCGGTGCCGAAGCGGAGCACGAACTCTCACCGGAGCGGGGCGTGTTCCTTGCGGTGAAATCGAGGGCGTCGATCATCGCGGCGCCAGGCGCGTGGAGCACGCGGAATGGCATTGGGCTTTTCCGATCGAAGGTTTCCGACGCCCGAATGCCGCACGCCCGCCATGGGAAAATGCCTCCGGCATGCATCGGAGCGGTCTGGACCCACGCGCTTGCGTCCGTTCTGGATACGCGAGCGCGCACGGCGGCACGGGACCGGCGCGCACCGCCGGTTCGCCGGCAGGCTGTGACAGCGTGTCCCAGCCCCGGTGATGGCCGGGGACCGGAGAAAGTATTAGGATACACTTATGCGCAGAAGCGGCGTCCGGCCAAGCCCGCTATCGTCGGAAGCCCGGCGCTGAGTTCCACCATGGCCGCGTTGGTCATGCGGACTTCGCCGCCATGGCGGATGAGGGAAAGGATGCGGCATGACCAACGCATCGCCCGCGGCACCCCGCCGCCCCGACACCGGTCTCTGGCTCGCAGGCATCCTGGCCGCGCTCGCCGCCTGGGGGGTGCTCTACAACCAGCTCGTCCCTCTCTCCGACTGGGTGGTGGCGCGCCTGCCGCTGACACCCGGAAGCGCCGTGGCCGAGGCGGTGCGCTTCTTCGTTTATGACACGCCCAAGGTGCTGATGCTGCTGACGCTGGTGGTCTTCGCCATGGGCGTGGTGCGCAGCTACTTCTCGCCGGAGCGCACGCGGGCCCTATTGGCGGGCCGGCGCGAGGGGATCGGCAACGGGGCCGCTGCCGCGCTGGGCATCGTGACGCCATTCTGCTCGTGCTCCGCGGTGCCGCTGTTCATTGGGTTCGTGTCGGCCGGCGTGCCGCTGGGGGTGACCTTCTCGTTCCTGATCGCGGCGCCCATGATCAACGAGGTGGCGCTCGGCCTTTTGCTCGCCTTGGTCGGCTGGCGGGTCGCGCTCGCCTACCTCGCCTTCGGACTGGCGGTCGCCATGGTCTCCGGCTGGGTGATCGGCCGGCTGCGCCTGGAAGGCTGGCTGGAGCCGTGGGTTCTGGCCGTGCGGGCTGGCACGGCGGACCTTCCGGTGCGGGAGATGACCACGACCGACCGCATCCTGGCGGGGATCGAGGCGGTCCGGGACATCGTCGGCCGGGTCTGGGCCTGGATCATCGCGGGCATCGCCGTCGGCGCCCTGATCCACGGCTACGCGCCGGCCGACCTGCTCGCCGCCATCATGGGCCGGGAGGCGTGGTGGTCGGTGCCGGCCGCCGTGCTGGTGGGCATCCCGATGTATTCGAACGCCGCCGGCATCATCCCGGTGGTCGAGGCGCTGATCGGCAAGGGCGCGGCGATCGGGACGGTGCTGGCCTTCATGATGTCGGTCACCGCCCTGTCGCTGCCCGAGACGATCATCCTGCGCAAGGTGCTGACGGCCCGGCTGATCGCCGTCTTCGTCGGCGTGGTGGGCCTCGGCATCCTGGCGGTCGGCTTCCTGTTCAATGCCCTGTTCGCCTGACCGAAGGAGGACGTCATGAAGAACGTGAAGGTGCTCGGTCCCGGCTGCAAACGGTGCCAGACGACGGCGCAGATGGTCCAGGCCGAGGCCGACCGCCTGGGCGTGGCGGTGTGCATCGACAAGGTGACCGACTACGCGACCATCGCCGGCTACGGCATCGCCGCGACCCCTGGCGTCGTGGTGGACGGCAAGGTCGTCCACTCCGGCGGCCTGCCCAGGACGGAGGACATCGCCCGCTGGCTCGCGGCATGAGCCGCCGGCGGCCGGTCAGTGGTCGTAGTCGCCCTTGCCGGCCAAGCGGTGGCAGGCCTCGCAGTTGGCCTTGGAGCCGACCTCCTTGCGGCCCCAGACGTCGGCGCGGAAGTCGTGCTCGTGCAGCCACCAGCGCTGCTCGGTGATGCGCAGCAGGCGGCCGTCGCCGCGCCCGGCGTTGCGGGTGAGATAGGCGCGGATGTCGGCGGCGACGGCGTCCGGCAGGGTGGCCTTGTCGCCGAAATGGTCGGCCAGGCCGTCCATAATGCGGGTCCAGCTGGCGGCCGGCAGCAGCCCGGGCTGGTAGGCCATGTGGCACTCGCCGCATTCCTTCTGCGTGGCGGCATGGGTGACGGGCGGCACGCGTTCCATCTCGTCGGCCCATGCGGCTGTGGCGGCGAGCAGGAGGACGGCGGTGGCGACGATGTGCAGGTGGTTGGCGCGCAGGTGCATGGCGAACTCCCTCAGGCAGCCACCGCCGCCGGCCGCAGGGCGGCGTAGCGGCTGGAGAAGTACAGCAGCGGATCACCGTCGCGGTGCTCGAAACGCTCGACACGGCCCAGGAACATGAGGTGGTCGCCGGCCTCGAAGAGGTGCTCGACCGCGCATTCGAAGCGCGCCAGCGCGTCGTGCAGCAGCGGCATCCCGCCGCCGCCCGGCTCCCAGCCCACCCCGGCGAAGCGATCCTCGGCGCGCGAGGCGAAGCGGTCGGACAGCGCCTGCTGCCCGGCCGCCAGGACGTTGACGGCGAAGCGCGGCGATTCAAGGAACACCGGCAGCAGGGCGGAGCGTTGCATCAGCC
>NZ_JBOZRT010000103.1:0-5887 GCF_050789165.1 Azospirillum sp. | reverse complement strand
GGGATCCAGGATGAGCCCCGACAGGGGCGACATGAGTCATGAGGCTCGCGGACGCGAGCACTGGATCCCCGCCTTCGCGGGGATGACGGCGAAAAGAGGATCCGAACGCTAAACTTAGCGCCTGTGGGGCTTGTCCCGGCCATCCACGACCACGCCTTTTTCGGAAGATCCGGGTGCGTGGATGCCCGGGACAAGCCCGGGCATGACGGCAAATGAGTGAAGCCGAAGCTCCAGAGGGCGCATGGCAGGCGGGTTGAGCGTTTCGATCGGGCAGCATTCCGACCAGGGCCGGAAGCCGGTCAACCAGGACTTCCACGGCGCGCTGCTGCCGGAGGGGAGGGCGCTGGTGTCCAAGGGCGTGGTGGTGGCGCTGGCCGACGGCATCTCCACCAGCGCGGTGAGCCGCGTCGCCGCGGAGACCGCCGTCAAGAGCCTGCTGACCGACTATTACTGCACCTCCGAGGCGTGGTCGGTGAAGACCTCGGCGCAGCGCGTCATCGACGCGGTCAACTCCTGGCTCCACGCCGAGACCCGGCGCAGCCGGCACGGCCACGACGCCGACCGCGGCTATGTCTGCACGCTGAGCGCCATGGTGCTGAAGTCGCGCAGCGTCCACCTCTTCCACATCGGCGACAGCCGCATCTTCCGGGTCGCCGGCGGCACGCTGGAGCAGTTGACCGACGACCACCGGGTCGTCCTGTCGTCGCAGGAGAGCTATCTCGGCCGCGCGCTGGGCGCCGCGCCGAACGTCGAGATCGACTACCGCACCCTCGACCTCAGCCCCGGCGACGTCTACGTGCTCGCCACCGACGGCGTGTACGAGCACGTCACGGGGCGCTTCGTCGCCCAGGCCATCGCCGCGTCGCCGGACGACCTCGCCGGTGCCGCCCGGCGGATCGTCGAGGAGGCGTTCGCCCAGGGCAGCACCGACAACCTCACCGTCCAGATCGCCCGCATCGATGCCCTGCCGGACGGCGATGCCACCGACGTCTTCGTCCAGACCGACGGGATGGCGCCGCCGCCCCTGCCGGAGGCGCCCTGCGACTTCGACGGCCATCGGATCCTGCGTGCGATCCACGCCAATCACCGCAGCCACATCTATCTCGCCACCGACCTGGAGACCGGCGCGCGGGTCGCGCTGAAGATCCCCTCGCTCGATCTGCGCGGCGACCAGGACCATCTCCGGCGCTTCATGATGGAGGAGTGGATCGCGCGCCGCGTCCACAGCCCCCACGTGCTCAAGGCCGTCGCGCCGACGCGCCGGCGCACCTTCCTCTACACCGTCACCGAGTACGTCGAGGGTCAAACGCTGCGGCAGTGGATGATCGACCATCCGCGTCCCGACCTCGGGGCCGTGGTCGCCGTCGTCGAGCAGATCGAGAAGGGCCTGCGCGCCCTCCACCGCATGGAGATGGTGCACCAGGACCTGCGCCCGGAGAACGTGATGATCGACCGCGACGGCGTGGTGAAGATCATCGACTTCGGCTCCACCCGGGTGAGCGGGGTGCGCGAGGCGGCGCCCGAAATCGACGCGGACGCAATCCTCGGCACCGTGCAGTACGCCGCGCCGGAATACTTCGTGGGCGAGACGGGCACGCCGCAGTCCGACCTCTACGCGCTGGGCGTCATCGCCTACGAGATGCTGACCGGCCGGCTGCCCTACGGGGCGGAGGTGTCACGCGCGCGCAGCCGGAAGGCGCAGCGGAAGCTGCGCTACGCCTCCGCGCAGAGCCCGGCGCGGCGGATCCCCGAATGGGCCGACGCGGCGCTGCGCCGCGCGGTCGATCCCGATCCGATGCGGCGCCAGGACACGCTCCTGGAGTTCGTCACCGACCTGCGCCGGCCGAACCCGGAGTTCCAGCCGACGCGCCGCCGGCCTCTCATGGAGCGCAACCCGCTGCTCTTCTGGCAGGCGCTGTCCCTGACCCTGGCAGGAGCCGTCGTCCTGCTTCTCGCGCGGTAACCGGGAGAGGGCTTACTCCGCGGGGCGCGCGGTAAGCTCGACGCGGTCCGCGACGGGCCCGTCGGCCGTGTTGCGCGCCGAGAACCAGACGTCCTCGCCGTCGGCCACCATCTCGATCCTCGACTGGCGCAGGGTCGCGCGGTCGAAATAGATGCTCTCGCCCCCGTCGGCCGGATCGATGAGGCCGGACTGGCTGTCCAGATTGTACCAGCGTATCGAGCCGGGCATCAGCTCGCCGGCGGCCGGCTCCACCGTGCGGGCCGGTTGCTCGCGGACGGGCCGCGGTTCTGGCGCCGCGCCGTCCGCGGCCGGGGCGGCGGGCTTCTTCCGGCGGCTCCGCGCCTGGGGCGCGGGCTCGGCCGGCGGCGCCTCCTCGACCCGGTGTATGGCGGACACCTGGGGGCCCTTCGCCCCCGCGGTGACGTCGCAGACGATGATCGCGCCGTCGGCCAACGCGCTCAGGCCAAGCGACGCCAGCACGGACGAGTGCAGGAAGGCTTCCCCGGTCCCGTCGCTGAAGCGGACGAAACCATACCCCTTGTCGGCCTTGAACCATTTCACCGACGCTGTGACGTTCTTCTGATCCACGGCAGGCACGATGTTGTTTCCCGGTATTGGCACGCCACAAATGGCGCCGCCGCGGCCGAGGTGCAACATCTCTTTTCAACGACCTGCGCCGCTACGGGGTGGTGCCGCCGACGGCCGGGGGCTGCGGGGACCGGGACTCGGCGCGGAGCAGACGGCGCACCCCGGCCGCGGCGGCGACCTTGCCGTGCTCGGCGAACGCCTCGTGGTTCTCCTCGATGTGCTTGAGGTCGTAGAGGTAATTGACCATCACCCCGTGCGCCTGGCGCAGGCCCTTGGGCGAGAGGTCGGCCAGCACGTTGATGCGCTCCAGCCGGGCGCCGTTGCCGAGGTGGAAGCGCGCCACCGGGTCCACCGGCTTGCCGTTGGGAAGCTTGGCGTTGAGGAAATAGTGCGCGGCGGCCGACCGCAGCGCGTCGTGCACCGCCGCGGCGCGCGCCGGCACGGCGTGCCAGTCCGGGTCGTCGAGAATGTCGAGGGCGGCGCGATGCTCCAGGGACAGCGCGGCGGGCCCCTCGGCCTTGCGCTCGCGCGCCAGCCATTGGGCGAAGCCGGGCACCGGCGACAACGTGACGAAGGTCCGCAGCTGCGGCAGCTCGCGGCTCAGCTCCTCGACCACCTGCTTGATCAGCAGGTTGCCGAAGGAGATTCCGCGCAGCCCCTCCTGGCAGTTGGAGATGGAGTAGAAGATCGCCGTGGTCGCCCCGTCGGCGGCGATGGTCTCGCGCTGCTCGCTCAGCACCTCGCCGATGGAGGACGCGATGCCGGAGGTCAGCGCCACCTCCACGAAGATCAGCGGGTCATCGACCAGCTGCGGGTGGAAGAAGGCGAAGCAGCGGCGGTCGGATGGCTCCAGCCGGCGGCGCAGGTCGTCCCAGCCGCGGATCTCGTGCACCGCCTCGTACTGGATGATCTTCTGCAGGATGTTGGCCGGTGTCGCCCAGTCGATGCGACGCAGCACCAGGAAACCGCGGTTGAACCACGACGAGAACAGGTGCGCGAAGTCGGCGTCCAGGGCGGCGAAGCCGGGGATCTCCTGGCGGTGGCGGAACGCCTCCTCGCGCATGCGCACCAGCGCGGCGGTGCCGCCGGGGGCGAGGTTGAGGCGGCGGAACAGCTCCTGCCGGCGCGGCTCGGCGGCGGCGTGCAGCTCGATCAGTGCGGCATCGGCATCGGTCTGGGCGGCCCCGGCCTGGTAGGCGCGCACCGCCTTCTCCAGCCGCCCGCGGTCGGGGCCGTAGCGCTCGGCCAGCAGGGCGAGGAAGCTCACCTTGTCCGCGCTGGCGAGCGCGCCGGTGCGGGCCAGCAGCTCGCGCGCCAGGGCCACGCCCGACGCCTCGCCCCGCCCGGAGAGCAGCGCGTCGCACAGCGCCGTCAGGTCGGCGGTGGAGGACGGCGCCGCGCCGTCGCGCCCGCGTCCGACCAGCGCCCGGCCGCGGTCCGCGATGGTGTGCAGAAGATCGCCGAAGAACGCCGTGTTCATCATCGTGCCCCCCAATTCCACCCGTTTCGGCGCCGGCCGGGGCGCTTGGCCCCGGCCGGGTGCTGGATCACGCCACGGCCTGCGCCGCGAAGGTGCCCTTGTGCTGGTCGCGCAGCAGGTTCTTCTGCACCTTGCCCATGGTGTTGCGCGGCAGTTCCTCGGTGAAGAAGACCGCCTTCGGCACCTTGTAGTTGGCCAGCTGCTCCTTGCACGCGGCGACCACCGCCTGGGCCGTCGGGTCGGTGCGGCCGGGCTTGCGCAGCACCACGGCGACCACCGCCTCGCCGAAGTCGGGGTGCGGCACGCCGACCACCGCGGATTCCACCACGCCGTCGATGCCGTCGATCACCGTCTCGACCTCCTTGGGGTAGACGTTGAAGCCGCCGGAGATCACCAAATCCTTGGCGCGGCCGACGATGTGGACGTAGCCGCGCGCGTCGATCTTGCCGACGTCGCCGGTGATGAAGAAGCCGTCCGGGCGGAACTCCTGCTTCGTCTTCTCGGGCATGCGCCAGTAGCCGCCGAAGACGTTGGGGCCCTTCACCTCGATGACGCCGATCTCCTCGGTGCCCAGCACCTTCCCCTGGTCGTCGCACACCCGCACCTCGACCTCCGGCAGCGGGAAGCCGACGGTGCCGGGCACGCGGTCGCCGTCCAGCGGGTTGGAAGTGTTCATGCAGGTCTCGGTCATGCCGTAGCGTTCCAGGATGGCGAGGCCGGTGCGCTCTTGGAACGCGCGGTGCGTCTCGGCCAGCAGCGGCGCGGAGCCGGAGACGAACAGCCGCATGTGCGCCGTAGCCTCGCGGGTCAGGCGGGCGTCGGCCAGCAGGCGGGTGTAGAAGGTCGGCACGCCCATCATCACCGTGGCCTTGGGGAGCAGGCGGAACGCGGTGTCGGCGTCGAACTTCGGCAGGAACAGCATCGACGAGCCGTTCAGCAGCATGCAGTTGATCGCCACGAACAGCCCGTGCGTGTGGAAGATCGGCAGCGCGTGCAGCAGCACGTCGTCCGGCTGGAAACCCCAGTACTTATGCAGCGTCAGCGCGTTGGAACCGAGGTTGCGGTGCGACAGCATCGCGCCCTTCGACCGCCCGGTGGTGCCGGAGGTGTAGAGGATCGCCGCCAGGTCGTCCGGCCCGCAGGCGACGGTCGCGCAGGCGGCGTCCAGCGACCGGGCCCGCTCCGGCAGGCTGCCGTCGCCGTCGGTGCCCAGCGTCAGCACCGCGCTGACGCCGGCCTTGCCGGCGACCTCGTGCAGGGCGGCCTCGGTCTCCGGCCGGCAGACGAAGACGCGCGGCTCGGCGTCGGTCAGGAAGTATTCGACCTCGGCCTTGGTGTAGGCGGTGTTCAGCGGCAGGTAGGCGGCCCCGGCGCGCAGACAGGCGAGGTAGAGGAACACCGCCTCCGGCGACTTCTCCACCTGCACCGCCACGCGGTCGCCCTTCACCACGCCGAGGTCGGTGAGCAGGCGGGCGTAACGGCCGCTGATCGCCTCCAGGTCGGCGTAGCTGTAGCGGCGACCGTCTTCCGTCTCGATGAAGGGTGCTGCGCGGTCGGCGGGGAAGCGGCTCTCGGCGAGAGCGTAGAAATTCGCGCTCATGATGTCGTCCTTGGAAGGGGAGGCCGTCAGCCGGCGAACACCAGGGTCGGAAGGGCGGTGGCGATCTGCGGGAAGAAGCACAGCAGAAGCACGGTGACGATCATCAGCCCGACGAACGGCATCACGCCCCAGATCACGTCCTTGAGCGGGATGTCGGGAGCGATGTTCTTGATGACGAAGATGTTCAAGCCGACGGGCGGGTGGATGAGGCCCATCTCCATGACCACCATCATGATGACGCCGAACCAGATCAGGT
>NZ_JBOZRT010000102.1:0-16145 GCF_050789165.1 Azospirillum sp. | reverse complement strand
TGCGCCAAAGGCGGCTCGAGGTCGGCCAGCCCGGACGGCACAGGGAAGGTGTGCCGTCCGGGCATCAATTTAGGGCCTTGCCAAGACACAAGGGCGGAGGGCGCCGCCGGCTCAATGCACGGCGGCGCCGGCCTGCAGCCCGTGCATCTCCAGGCCGCCCGTCTCCAGGCCGACCACGAACTCGTCCAGGCTGCGGTCCTCGACGGTGCGGTGGTCGAGCACGAGGTGCAGCAGGAACGGCATCTCCCGCCGGACCAGCCCGTCGTCGCGGCGCTCCGCCGCGGCGGCCAGCTTGTCCACGAAGCGGCGGATCAGCCCGTGCGTCTCCTCGTGGCGGCCGGCGTCGGGGTAGCGGGTGGCGTCCATCAGGGCGCGCTCGTGGGCGAAATGCTCCGCGAAGGCGGCGCCGAGGCTGCGCAGTTCCGCGGTCAGCGCGGCGTCCACCGGCCCGCTCACGCTCTCCTCGTAGAGGCGGCCGAGCTGGTCGAGGATGTGGTGGTATTCGCTGGTCAACGCCCGCAGGCAGGCCGCGCCCATGTCGCGATGTCCTTCATCGCATCAAGTCGGCAGAAATACTATCAGGGTTCGACAAAAACGCACCTATCGCAAGTTGAGGCGGGTTGTCGCATGCCGGACGTCTTTCGTCTCCATTTCGCAATGCCAGACGAATTCAAAAAGAATTCATACCGTATTTTCGGCAAAGCTGCGTGATGTCGGCGCGACTCCACCGTTCCGGCAAGCAATCATTAACCAACGCGGCGCACGGTGCGGTTCGACGCGATGCAGCACCGGAGCCACGCCATGACCGCCCTATCACGCCGGATCGCCGACCTGACGGCGCAGGAGGCCGCCGTCGTGCGGCACGCCTACGACGCCGGACGGCTGCACGAGGATCACGACGGTGCCTTCTCGCTGGCCATGAGCGTGCTGCGCGGCCTGCGGCCGGACCTGCCGCTGGCGTTTCTGGCGTGGGAACTGGATGGACTGCTGGCCGGCGCGTCCGTCGTCTGACGCACGCGCGCGATCTTTCGAAAGTGTGCGTCCGGCTTTCTGGCCGGACACTGAACGGTCAGCGGATCGAGCCCTCGTCCGGTAAGCAGTAGGCCTTGTACACGATCTTGCCGCGCCGCAGGTCGACCAGTTCCAGCGTGCCCGAGATGTTGCTTGAATTAAGGAACTTTTCAAGCATCTGGGTTGCCTCGACCAAATACTTCAAGGTTACTTCTTCGCTACCGTCAGGTCCAGGCTGGACAAGGCAGTTTATTTCATAATGCACGGTACAGTTCCCGTCCGAACAGGGGCTGATCAACCGCTGAGAAGCCGGTTATACTCCGCCGGGACAGCAAGTCAATCGCGGCGTGCTGCACCGCGCACGCCTTGGAAAACCACACAAAAATAACATTATTTCAAAAATCGTCCTGAGCTGGCGGGCGTGGCGACATATAATTATTTAACGCGCCCGTTCATCTGCTGACGGGGGATGGGCGAGCGGGTATTGCCCTACGACGAAGGGCCTATCCACCCAGGGTGGCGGAAAAGCCCGCCGCCGAACGCCCGGTGGCGGCAGTGAACCCGTTGCTGTGCCTGGACCGACTCGGGCCCGACTCGGGCCCGACTCGGGATCGACTCGGGCCCGCGGGGTGCTCCTACAGCTTGGCCGCCGGCCTCGGCTTGGCCGGTTCGGTGCCGGCGGTGTGGGTGTTGGTCGGGTCGATCAGCGGCTGCAGCGCCGGGGCGAGGCTCTTCAGCAGCTGCGCCGGCAGCGCCGAGGTGAACCGGTAGTGGTCGGCCTCCGGCCCGTGCACGAAGGCGGTCATGGTGCCGAAGAAGCGGTCGCCGATGTAGAAGACGAAGGTCGCCGTGCGGTTCACCGCGCGGGATTCGATCAGGTGGCCGCCGGGGCCGTAGCGGTCCAGCCGGTGGTCGCCGGTGCCGGTCTTGCCGCCGATCGGGATGACCTGCCCCGCGGGATCCTTGAACGAGCCCCAGACACGCTTGGCGGTGCCGTTCTGCGCCACGTCCATCAGCGCCTTGCGCAGCGTCGCGGCGATCTCCGGCTTCAGCACCCGCTTGCCGTCCATCGGCCCCAGGCCGACCACCGCCTCGTAGGGCGTGCCGGCGGCGAAGTGCAGCTTGTTGACGCGCACGGTCGGCTGGCGCACCCCGTCGTTGAGGATGATGCCCATCAGCTCGGCCAGCGCCGCCGGCCGGTCGGCGGAGCTGCCGATGGCGGTGGCGAAGGAGGGGATCAGGTCGAACGGGTAGCCGAACTTCTTCCAGCTCTCGCCGATGCGCAGGAAGGCCTCTTCCTCCAGGCCGATGCGGATGCGCGTGTTCTGCGCCTGCTGGCCCTTCTTGAACAGCCACTTGTAGCTTTCCTGGCGCTTGTCGGCGGAGGCGTCCAGCACGTCCTGCCGCTTGGCGCCGGGGTTCTTCTGCAGATGCGCCACCAGCCACAGCTCCAGCGGATGCACGCGCGCCAGATAGCCCAGGTCGTTCAGCGGGAACTTGTCCGGCCCGTACTTGGTGTAGAGCTTGGCGACCTCCTCGTCGCCCAGCTTCGCGTCGGGCAGGCGGGCGCGCATGAAGCGGGCGAAGGCGTCCACCCCGGCCTCCGGCCGGACGTAGCGGAACACCACCGCCAACCGGTGCGGCGCCGGCCGTGTGCGGCTGGCCAGCAGGGCCAGCGCCTCGTCGGGGGTGCGCTTGCGGTAGTCGTTGTAGAAGCGGTTGAGGAAGTCGCTGCCTTCCTTGTCGGCGAATCGCGCCAGATAGGCCTGCCGCGCCGGGTGCTCGGGGTTCTGCAGGATGTCGGTGGAATCGTCGCCGCCCTCGGCGGTGTAGAACTGCACCACGTCGCGCATGATGCGGATGAACGGCAGGTTGACCGAGTTGCGCAGCGACTCGGTGACGGTCAGGATGCTGCCGTTGTCCTTGTTGTTGAAGTTCACGAAGGTGTGCAGGCCGCCGCCGGTGAAGAACGCCTCCGCCGGGCTGGCCGAGTAGCGGCGCTCCATGGCGGCGTCGAGCATGGCCGGCAGGCTGCGGTCCCTGGCGTTGATCAGCCACTCCGCCGCCCAGCGCGTCAGGTTGTCGCTCGCCTCGTCCTGCACGTCGATCAGGAACTCGCGCGGCAGGTGGCCGTAGCGGGTGTGCAGCTCGGCGACGATCTCCAGGTAGGTGGTCAGCGTGCGCAGCTTGGCCGTGGAGCCGAGGTCGAGCTTGGCGCCCTCGTTGATGTCCAGCGGCTGGTCGTAGTTGTCGGCCTGGACGCGCAGGTAGTTGGCGTCCGTGCCGCGCTCGTACAGCGTGATCGAGTAGATGATCTTCGACAGGTCGTTGCCCTTGACGTCGAGCAGGCGCTCGCCCGTCAGCCCCATCTGGGCGGCGAAGGCGGGGTCGTTCAGCTTCGCCAGCGTCTCCACCACCCGCTGCTGGGCGGGGTTGTCCAGCGACGTCTCCACCGTCACGTCGGTGCGGTCGAGCTGGTAGAGGCTCGGCACGTTCAGCATGGACAGCAGGCGCGCGCGGATGGCGTTGGGCGCCTTCTGCTCGACGAAGGAGGCGGACTGCGCCGGCGGCGGCTCGTCGCGGAACTTCAGCCTGGTGGCCAGCGCCGCGTCGCGCAGCGCAGTGTCGATGACGCCGGCCTGCGCCATCACGCGCAGGTAGCTGTTGGCCAGCGTCTCCAGCGCGTTGCGGTCGGCGATCAGGTAGTGCGAGGGGCGGCGCTGCGCCAGCATCAGGCTCAGCACCTGCTTGTAGGCCAGCGCCTTCAGCTGCAGCGAGCGGGCGTCCGGCGCCGGTTCCGACAGCGCCTTGACGGCCAGCGCCAGGTCGGTGCCGTACCACGCCCACAGCCCGTCGCCCAGCCCGTTCACCTCGCCGAAGCCCGGCCGCCCGGTGAGCGGCGTGGAGTTCAGGTAGTCCACCAGGATGCGGCGGCGGGCCAGGGTGGTGTCCTCGCCGTCCAGGTAGGCGCGCACCGAGGCGGAGGCCATCTGGCGCAGCTTCTCGGTGGCGCCGGTGGTCTGCCCGTCGGGGGAGTGGCGGTACTTCTCGATCTGCGTCGCCAGCGTCGAGCCGCCGGGCGAGCGGGTGCCCGGCTTGATGAACTGGATGGGCAGCGCCAGCACGGCGGCGCCGAAGCGCTCCCACTCCACGGCCGGGTTGCGGCGCGGCTCGTCGGTGTTCAGCAGCTCGCGGTTCTCGATGAACAGCAGCGTGTCGGCGACCAGCGGCGGCACGTCCTCGAAGCGGTTGAACACCCGCTCCGGGTAGCGGGCGGAGAACAGCGCCGAGCCGTTGCGGTCGAGCAGCGTCAGCCCGCCGCGCGTCTTCTCGTGGTAGATCGGGAAGCCGCCCTTGGCCATGAACTGGTCGAGCGCGGGGGAGAGCGTCGCCTGCATCTCCACCGCGTACATGTCGTCGGTCAGCGCCTTCAGCTGGTTGGGCAGCGCGGTGTAGCCCAGGCGCTCGTTGTACGGGCCCATGGTCGGGTAGCGGGCGGCCGGGTTCGGCCCGTCCTTCAGGGCGTAGGTCATGTCCTTGGCGTAGGACGACAGCAGCTTCGCCTGCAACCGCGAGGTGCGCATCTCCTCCATGCCGATGGCCGCCACGCCGCCGGTCAGGGCCAGCACGGAAACGCCGAGGATCGACCGCCGCCAGAAAGACCAGGACATGGGGGACCAGCCATACCGCGATTTGGTTAAAATACCGCCCAAGTTTCTGGACGATATGGCTGAACGCTATGCTTCTGATGGTTAATAAGGAGTGTAATGGGTTCTTCTTCCGGGCCAGAAAATGACCCCGAAAAAGCGCTACTCTGAAATAAAAGGGTAGCGTGGCGGCGCCGACACGGGGTGCGTTCCGGCGGCAAAGCGGTGTGAAGGGAGAGCTTTGAGCCCCTCCCCCCCTCGCGGGGGAGGGGGTGGGGAGAGGGGGAGGAACGTGGCCGCTTCGCGGCGCCACCCTCTCCCCAACCCCTCTCCCATCCAGGGAGAGGGGCTTTTCCTTCACCCGTACCGCCCGGTCAGGCTGTCCCAGTTGTCGCCGCACAGCGCCATCAGGTCGACCGACACGCCGTGCCGCTCCAGTTGGGTCTGCGCGTAGGTGGAATAGAGCCGGCCGAGCAGCAGCGGCATGTCGGCGCGCCGCGAGTCGGCCTTCCCGGAGCATTCCTCCAGGGCGTCGATGGCGCTCCGCAGCGCGACGTGATCGACCATGGCTGCCTCCCTGCGCCGTATCGAGACGTTATGGTTACGTGTCTAACCCTATGGGAATGGTGCTACCATTTTCTCCCAATTGCAATCGCCCCCATCGGGTTGTGGAAATTATTGCGCTGCCGCGTGGGGGGCGAGTGCAACGTCGCCGTGCTTTTCCCAAAGAGCTGTCGCGGCGACGCCCAAGGTCAAGCCCCCGCCTCCGATCACCGCGACGCGCGGATTTCCTGCAGGAACAGGTGCACGGCGCCGCCCAGCGCGGTGGCCTCGTGCGACACGCCCTCGGCTACGCCCAGCACCTCGTGGGCGTGGGCGCGCACGCGCGCCGCGGCGTCGGACAGCTCGGTGACGAACTCCGAGGCGCGCTGGGTGCCCTGCGCCACCTGATGCGCACTGCCGACGATCCCCTCGGTGATCGCCGACTGCTGCTCCACCGCCGCGGCGATGGCGGAGGCGTTGCCCTCGATGCGCTGGATGCTGCTGGTCATGATCTCGACCACCGCCGCGGTCTCCTGGCTGGCGGTCTGGGTGGCGATGATCTGGCGGGCGATGTCGCCGGTCGCCTGCACCGTCTGGGTGGCGAGGTGCTTCACCTCGGTGGCGACGACGGCGAAGCCCTTGCCCGTCTCGCCGGCGCGCGCCGCCTCGATGGTGGCGTTGAGGGCCAGCAGGTTGGTCTGCCCGGCGATGGTGTCGATGACGCCCACCACGGTGCCGATCGCCTCGGTGGTGGAGGACAGCTGGCCGACGGTGGCCTTCACCTGCTCGGCGCCGGCGGCGGTCTCGCCGATGATGCGCGCCGATTCGGAGGTGCGCTTGCAGATCTCCGCGATGGAGGTGGAGATCTCGGCCGCCGCGGTCGCCACCTGCTGGATGCCGGCGGAGGTCTCGGCCGACACCTCCATGGCGGCGGTCGCCTGGTCGCTGGCGCGCGCGGCGATGGAGGTCAGCGTGCGGGCGCGGTCGTGCATGGCGCGCGCCGCCTCGGCCAGCGCGGTGACGCTGGTCAGCACGTTGCGCTCGAACGTCGCGGCGATGTCCAGCATGCTGGCGCGGCGCACCTCGGCGGCGCGGCTGCGCTCCTCCTCGACGCGGCGGCGGGCGTCCTCCATCGCGCGGGCGTTGGCGATGAAGACGTCCAGCGTGTCCGCCATGTCGGCGATCTCGTCCGAGCCGGTGCGCGGCACGCTGACCGACAGCTCGCCGCGCGCCACCCGCTGCATGGCCGCCGCCAGCGCCTCCAGCCGGGCGACGAGGCCGCGCCCGACCACCAGCACGACGATCAGCACCGACAGCAGCACGCCGGCCGAGGCCAGCAGGATCTGGATGGTGCTGGTGCGCTCCAGCGCCGCGCGGGCGTCGCCGGCGCCGCGCTGGGCGGCCTCGGCGGCGCTCGCCACCAGCGTGTCCACCGCCGCCGACAGGGTGGCGGCCAGCGCGCGGTTGCGCTCGATCAGCGCGGCGTTCTCGGCGGACGCCTCCAGCTCGCCGCGGCGCAGCGCCAGGATGCCCTCGGGGCCGAAGCCGATCTCCAGCAGGCGCTGCACCAGCGGCCCGGCCGCCGCCTGCGCCTCGATCCCTTCCAGGTCGGCGGCCAGCGTGCGGATCTCCGCCGCCCCGGCGTCCAGCGCGCGGCGCGCCTCGGCCAGCCGGTCAGGGGTGTCGGCGTTGCCGGCCTCGGCCAGCAGGCCGGCCAGCAGGTTGGTCTCGGCCAGCAGCCCGCTCAGCGCCATGTAGGCGTGCTGGGCCTGCGGCACGGTGGAGGCCGCCAGTTCCTGCACCCGCTGCACCATGGCGTCGCCGGCCTGGGCGATGCGGCTGCGGGCGTTGAGCATGAGCGGCAGCATGCGCGCGTTGGCCTCGCCGTCCAGGCGGACGATCTCGGCGACGCTCGCGGCGATCTCCTTGCCCAGGGCGCGGGCGGTCGCCAGGTCGGTGGCCGGGTCGAGCTGGCGGACGCGCCTGGTGTAGACGCTCTGCGGCCCGTCGCCGAAGGCCTCCAGCGCCCGCACCGCAGCGACCACCGGGGCCGCCGCCGCGTCGCCGGCCAACGGGCGCAGGGCGCCCTGCACGTCCGAGACCGCCGAGTCGTAGTCGGTGGAGGCCGACATCACCCGCGATCCGTCGGTCTCGAAGGCGCCGATCAGCAGCGCCTTGGTCAGCGCCGACAGCGCGCCGCGCAGCTGGAACAGCGGCAGCACCGCCTGTCCCAGCTCGTCGCCGATGGCGGCGGAGGACTGCGAGGCGGCCTCGGCCATGGTGCCGATGGCCTCGGCGAGGTCCTGGCCGGAGCGCGCCATCGCCGGCTTCAGCACCGCCAGCAGTTCGGCGTGCGCGGTGGCCAGTTCGGCGAGGCGGCGGGCGCGGCGCTCGCGGCGGTCGAGGCGGCGGGACGTGGCCTGCGCCAGCGCATCGACGTTGCCGAGCACCGAGCCGGCGGCGCCGCGCAGGACGGCGACCTGCGCCGGGTCCACCGGCCCGCGCGCCAGCGTGTCGGCGAGCCGCGTCAGCTCGGCGCGCCGGGCGTCGGCCTCGGCCGCAAGCGCTGTCAGCTCCGCCGGTGCCTTGGCGGCGTCGATCAGCGGCCCCAGCGCCAGGATGCGCGCCGTCGCCGTCGCCATGCCCTGCGCGGCGCCGAGCACCGGCATCTGCGTGTCGGCGATGTCGGCGACGCGCTCGCGCACGGAGGCGTAGGACAGCCAGCCGATGGCCGCCGCCAGCACCGGCAGCGCCGCCACCGCGGCAAAGGCCAGCAGCATTTTCGCCTTGATGCCGAAGCGGCGGGGGGCGTGGAGTGTGGTCATGGCGTCCGGCGGTGGCTTGGGTGTACGGGGCGACTCCGTTACGCCCGCCGCCGCATCACCGCGATGACGCTTCGATGAAATTTCCGAGAAGGACAATCGGGTAATCGTTGCCCGCGCGGAACGGGCGGTCTCCACCGGGGCGCGTGGAAATGAGGCTTGGTACGTGCTATATTCCGGCCATGGCAAAGCCGAGCCGTGCCCCAGACCCGAACCTTACCCCGGAAGACGGGGCCAAGCTTGATGCGCTGCGATGCGCCGTCGAAGAAGGTGCGCGTGAGCTGGAAGCCGGGCTTGGTCTGGATGGTGAAGCCGTCATGGCCGAATTGCGGGCCCGCTTCGGAACGGTGACGGACGAAGCATAATGGCGCGGTACGTCATCGCACCGCGAGCACGCGCCGACCTCATTGCCATCGCCGAGTACATCAGCCGAGACAATCCAGCCGCCGCGTCGCGGCTTGTAGCCCAGTTCACGTCCCGATTCGAGCTGTTGGCCGAGCGGCCATTCACGGGCCGGCCACGAGGGGAGCTCCGCACCAATCTGCGAAGCGTCCCATTGGGGCGGTATGTCATCTTCTATTGGCCGATTCAGGACGGCATTGAGGTGGTGCGCGTCCTGCACTCGGCCCTCGACATCGAACGGGCGTTGGGGGGTTAAGCGCTCACCCCCCGCTCGGCGCCGTGACCGCGTGCTCCTTGAGGATCGCCTCGGACACCGCCGACACCTCGATCAGCTGCACCTCGTAGCCCCAGAGGTTGGCGATGTGGCGCAGCACCGCCTTGGCGTCGCTCTCGTCCAGCAGCACGCCGTTGGTGACGCGGTGGTGCAGGATCAGCTTGCGGTCGCCGGCGAGGTCCACGTCGACGATCTGGATGTCCGGCTCCAGGTAGCCCAGGTCGTACTGCCGGGCCAGCAGCTTGCGGATGTGGCGGAAGCCGCGCTCGTTGTGGATGTGCTCGACCAGCAGGTAGGGGTCCTCGGCGTCGTCGCGCACGGTGAACAGCTTCATCTTCCGGATGAGGTGCGGGCTGAGGTACTGCAGCACGAAGCTCTCGTCGCGGAAGTTGTGCCACGCCTCGCGCAGCGCCGCCATGCCGTCGCCCCGGCCGGCGAGGTCGGGGAACCAGTAACGGTCCTCCTCGGTCGGGTTCTCGGCGATGCGCTGGATGTCCTGCATCATGGCGAAGCCCAGCGCATACGGGTTGATGCCCGAGAAGCGCGGGTCGTCGAACTCCGGCTGGAAGACCACGGAGGTGTGCGAGTGCAGGAACTCCAGCATCGCCCCTTCCGAGATCATGCCCTTCTGGTGCAGCCGGTTCATGATCGTGTAGTGGGTGTAGGTGGCACAGCCCTCGTTCATCAGCTTGGTCTGCTTCTGCGGGTAGAAGTACTGGCTGATGTGGCGGACGATGCGGAGGATCTCGCGCTGCCAGTGCTCCAGCCGCGGCGCCTTCTTCTCCAGGAAGTAGAGCAGGTTCTCCTCGGGCAGGCCCAGCAGCTTCTTGCGCTCCGACATGCTGCGCGACGGCCGGCTGCTGCCGGACGGCTTGGGCACGGTGCGCCAGAGGTCGTTGAAGGTCTGCTCCTCGTACTCGCGGCGCTCGCGCTCGCGCTTCTGCTCCTCGCGCAGGTCGAGCGGGCGCTTCTTCGGGTACTTGTGCACGCCCTGGCTCATCAGCGCGTGCGCGGCGTCCAGCACCCGCTCCACCGCGGCGTGGCCGTGGCGCTCCTCGCAGTGGGAGATGAAGGACTTGGCGAATTCCAGGTAGTCGAGGATGCCCTTGGCGTCCGTCCACTGCTGGAACAGCTGGTTGTTCTTGAAGAAGTGGTTGTGCCCGAACGCCGCGTGGGCGATCACCAGCGTCTGCATCGTCATGGTGTTCTCTTCCATGATGTAGCTGATGCAGGGGCTGGAATTGATGACGATCTCGTACGCGAGGCCCCGGTAGCCCTTGCGGTACAGCATCTCGTCGCGGGCGAAGTGCTTGCCGAACGACCAGTGCTTGTACATCAGCGGCATGCCGATGGACGAATAGGCGTCGAGCATCTGCTCGGCCGTGATGACCTCGATCTGGTTCGGGTAGACGTCGAGGCCCATCTCCTTGACGGCGATGTCCTCGATGGCGTCGTAGACGCGCTTGATCTTGTCGTAGTCCCAGTCGGCCCCGTCGTAGAGCAGGCCTTCCGGCTTCGAGATGACGGCGGTCATGCTGTACGGCTCCTTACGGCCAAAACTCTTTAAGGGGCGGCGACCTTGTCGCGGGCGAACAGGTCGCGGAAGACGGGGAAGATCTCGCGGCGCGAGCGCACGCGCCGCATGGCGAGCGGCAGGTCGGGGCGCTGCACCATCTTGTAGGTGCGCCACAGCTCGGTCTCGCGGCCGAGCGCCGAGAGGCCCATGTTGTGCTCCGCCGCCACCTCGATGTAGGCGAAGTACTGGCACAGCGGCAGGATCACGTCGCGCAGCAGGGCGGCCGAGCGGGCGTTGTCCGAGGACATGTTGTCGCCGTCCGAGGCCTGGGCGGCGTAGATGTTCCACTCGTTCTCGGGATAGCGCTCCTGCACGACGCGCTGCATCTCCTCCAGCGCGGTGGACACCACGGTGCCGCCGGTCTCGGTGGAGTAGAAGAACGTCTCCTCGTCCACCTCCTTGGCCTCGTGGGTGTGGCGGATGAAGACGATGTCCACCGAGCGGTACCGCCGCTTCAGGAACAGGTACAGCAGCATGAAGAAGCGCTTGGCGAGGTCCTTCATGTGCTCGGTCATCGAGCCGGACACGTCCATCAGGCAGAACATCACCGCCTGGGCGATCGGCTTCGGCACGGATTCGAAGCGGTTGTAGCGGACGTCGATGGGGTCGATGAAGGGGATGCGCTTGGAGCGCAGGTGCTTGTGCTCCAGCGCCTCGCGCAGCTCCCGCATCTCCTCGGAATCGCCACGCTCCTCGGCCTCCTTCAGCAGGCGCTCCAGTTCCTCCATCTCCGCCGGCTTCGGCCGCTTCAGCGCGATGCGGCGGCTGAGGCTGTTGCGCATGGTGCGCACCAGGTTGAGGTTGGCCGGCGAGCCGCTGGGCGTGAAGCCCGCCCGCGTCAGCGAGAAGCTTTCCGACTGCTTGACCTTCTGCTTCACCAGGTCGGGGAGTTCCAGGTCCTCCAGGAAGATGTCCAGGAACTCCTCGCGGGAGAGGACGAAGCGGAAATCGTCCTCGCCCTCGCCGTCGGGCGACCCCTCGCTGCCCCGCCCGCCGCCCTGCTCGGGGCGGGGGATGGTGTCGCCCTCGACGTACTCCTTGTTGCCGGGCACGACGTAGTCGCGCAGGCCGCCGGAGTTGGCCCGGTGGAGGGAGGGCTCCCGCACGCCGCCGGTCGAGATGGAGATCTTGTCGCCGCTCTCGACGTCCTGGATCGAGCGCTTGGAGGAGGCGTCGCGGACCGCCTTGACCACCTGCTCCTTGGCTCGCCGCAGGAAGCGCTGGCGGTTGGCCAGGCTCTTGCCCTGCGGGTTCAGGCGTCGGTCGATGATGTTCATCAATGGGGAGCCCTCACGCTACCGAACCCAAATCGGCGGATCAGCCCGCCTGCTTCACGCGCATGTACCACTCGACCAGCCGGCGGACCTGCCGCTCGGTGTAGCCGCGCGACATCATGCGCGAGACGAACTCCGTGTGCTTCTTCTCGGTCTCGCCGTCCTTCTTCGACCCGAAGGAGATGACCGGCAGCAGGTCCTCGACCTGGGAGAACATCCGCTTCTCGATGACCTCGCGGATCTTCTCGTAGGAGGTCCAGGACGGGTTGCGGCCCTGGTTGGCGGCCTTGGCGCGCAGCGCGAACTTGACGACCTCGTTGCGGAAGTCCTTCGGGTTGGCGATGCCGGCCGGCTTCTCGATCTTGGTCAGCTCCTGGTTCAGCAGCTCGCGGTTCATCAGCTGGCCGGTGTCCGGGTCCTTGAAGTCCTGGTCCTCGATCCACGCGTCGGCGTAATCGACGTAGCGGTCGAACAGGTTCTGGCCGTAGTCGCTGTACGACTCCAGGTACGCCTTCTGGATCTCGTTGCCGATGAACTCGGCGTAGCGCGGCGCCAGCTCGGCCTTGATGAACTCGATGTACTTCTTCTCGGTGTCGTCGGCGAACTGCTCCCGCTTGATCGACTGCTCCAGGATGTACATCAGGTGCACGGGATCGGCGGAGATCTCGGTCGAGTCGTAGTTGAAGGTCGCCGCCAGCACCTTGAAGGCGAAGCGGGTGGAGATGCCGTCCATGCCCTCGTCGACGCCGGCCTGGTCCTTGTACTCCTGCATGGACTTGGCCTTGGGGTCGGTCTCCTTCAGGCTCTCGCCGTCATAGACCCGCATCTTCGAGTACAGGCTGGAGTTCGGGTGCTCGCGCATGCGCGACAGCACCGAGAACTTGGCCAGCATCTCCAGCGTCGCCGGCGCGCAGGGCGCGGTCGCGAGGTCGGAGCCCTGGATCAGCTTGTCGTAGATGTGCTGCTCCTCCTGCACGCGCAGGCAGTACGGCACCTTGATGACGCAGATGCGGTCGATGAAGGCTTCGTTGTTCTTGTTGTTCTTGAAGGACTGCCACTCGGATTCGTTGGAGTGCGCCAGGATGATGCCCTGGAACGGGATGGCGCCGATGTTCTCCGAGCCGACGTAGTTGCCCTCCTGGGTCGCCGTCAGCAGCGGGTGCAGCATCTTGATCGGCGCCTTGAACATCTCGACGAATTCCATGATGCCCTGGCTGGCCCGGTTCAGGCCGCCGGAGAAGCTGTAGGCATCCGGATCGTTCTGGCTGTACACCTCCAGCTTGCGGATATCGACCTTGCCGACCAGGGACGAGATGTCCTGGTTGTTCTCGTCGCCGGGCTCGGTCTTGGTGACGCAGATCTGCCGCAGCTTGCTGGGGTGCACCTTGATGACGCGGAACTTGGAGATGTCGCCGCCGAACTCGTCCAGGCGCTTGACCGCCCACGGGCTCATCAGGCCGGTCAGGCGGCGCTTCGGCACGCCGTAGCGCTCCTCCAGCAGGTCGCCCATCTCCTCCGGATTGAAGAGGCCCAGCGGGCTCTCGAACACCGGCGAGATCTCCTTGCCGGCCTTCAGCACGTAGACCGGGCACTTCTCCATCAGCGACTTCAGCCGCTCGGCCAGCGACGACTTGCCGCCGCCCACCGGACCCAGCAGGTAGAGGATCTGCTTGCGCTCCTCCAGCCCCTGCGCGGCGTGGCGGAAGAAGCCGACGATCCGCTCGATCGTCTCCTCCATGCCGTAGAAGTCGGAGAAGGCGGGGTAGACCTTGATGGTCCGGTTCATGAAGATGCGCCCGAGGCGCTGGTCGCGGGCGGTGTCGACCACCTCCGGCTCGCCGATGGCGGCCAGGATCCGCTCCGGGGCGGACGCGTACATCATCGGGTCGTTGCGGCAGCCCTCAAGGTACTCCGTGAGGGTCATCTCGTGCTCGCGGCGCCCTTCGTAGGACTGCGCGTAGCGGGTGAACAGTTCGTCGCTCGGGAACATGCCTCGCTCCGTATTCCTAGTCCGATGCGTCGGATCCCCCTGTGCGGCCGTACCCCGGCGCAGACGGAAGACACCGCGTTCCAAGGGTGGACACGGTTGGACAAGCCCCGTGCCGACCCCGCTCACCGTCGAAGCCCAGACTTAAGTGATTGCCGTCAAATCGCAGCGGACCCGCAGGGGCGCCCACTTTCAATGTAATGCCCGGTTCAAGGCTTTCCAGGCGTTCGGGAGTGCTGTTCGGTTCGGAAGCCCTGCCCGGCGGCCGATATGCCGTCCGTCGGATGCTCCGCCCACCGGCCGAGCCCGCCGGGAACGCCGGCCGTAGCCGCCTCCCGGCACCGGGGGAGACCCCCGTGCACCGCTCCTTCAGAGTGTCTCTGGCGTCACAGGTCACGCCATCATCCTCCAGAGCCGCCGCGCACCATCAGACGATGGGTGCGCTAAGGATAACCATCAGCTTTAGGATCAATCGTTAACAACTCCCTGCCAAGCCGGAGGACGCCGGCCCGAAGCGCCGGCTTCTCCCACGACATGAACGCACAGTCGGTCCCCATTGATCCGCCCATCCCTAAGAGAGATGGGGTGTCTTATCCCATGCCAACAACGCGTGCGGGCACAGCGCATTGGGGTGCATGCGAAAGGTTAAGGTCGAGGTCGTCCGGCCTGTCCCTTCGGGGTGGTCCGTGCGCCACGCCAGGACAGCGCATTTTCCCGCGCGGGTATGTGATCCGCGCCACAGTGGGGGGGCACTGGGCCCGCCACGCGGCGTGGCCGGCGGCTCAGCCCAGCCGCTCGCCCAGCGTCTGGCGCAGGGCGTCGGGCGTTGCCGGCTTGACCAGGAAGGTGTCGGCGCCGAGGCCGCGCGCCTCCGCGACCCGCCCCTCATCGACGCGGTTGGTCATGAACACCACCGGAAGCCCCTTGTGGCGCGGGTCGTCGCTGGCGCGCAACGCCTTCAGGAAGCCCAGTCCGTCCATCGGCGTCATCTCGACGTCGCAGACCACCGCGTCGGGGGCGTGGGTGCGCACGGCGCTCAGCCCGCTCTCGCCGTCCTGCGCCTGGTGCACGGCCTTGAAACCGAGCGTCGACAGCATCTTGGCGAGCACCATGCGGGTGAACGCCTCGTCCTCGATGACCAGCACCGAAAAGTTGCCGAACGCCGTGGCCGTCATCACCCGCCTCCTGAAACCGGTGCCTGAACCGGGTGTACGCCACGCAACCGCGGAAATGCAACCACCCGGCCGGTGCCGCAAGGACTATTGCGTGGCGGCGCGGCAGCCCTAAACTCGCTGCCATGTCCTTCCTCGACCGCATCCGTGCGTGCAACACGCACGACTTCAGCGCCTACCGCCCGTTCGAGGTGGATGGCGTCCGCATCGGCTGGATCCGCCACGCGCTCGCCGAGGAGCTGCCCGACGTCGATCCCGGCTTCGTGGTGAGCGCCGGCCGCGTCACCCTGGCGCCGGAGGTGCGCGACTTCGAGGCGCGCTCCGCCGTGCTGGCGCACGCCGCCGCGTACGTCGTCGAGAAGGGCTTGGCGCGCAAGCTGCGCGGCGAGTTCTACCCGGTGCTGCCAAAGTGGGGAGCGGAGCCGCTGGCCCGCATCGACCGCGCGGTGGTGGCGCATTTCGGCATCGCCGCGTACGGCCTGCACGTCAACGGCTTCGTGCGCACGCCCGCGGGGCTGGAGCTGTGGGTCGGCCGCCGCGCCATGGACCGTGGCGTGGCGCCGGGGCAGCTCGACAACCTGATCGCCGGCGGCCAGCCCATCGGCCTGACGCTGGCCGAGAACCTCGTCAAGGAGGCCGAGGAGGAGGCCGGCATCGGCCCCGAGCTGATCGGCCGGGCGGTCCCGGTCGGCGCCGTGACCTACCTGATGGAGAACGAGCACGGCCTGAAGCCGGACACGCTGTTCCTCTACGACCTGGAGCTGGCCCCGGACTTCGAGCCGCGCAACACCGACGGCGAGGTCGCGGCGTTCGAGCGCTGGCCGCTCGACCGGGTGGCGGAGTCGGTGCACGACACGCTGGACTGGAAGTTCAACGTGAACCTCGTGGTGCTCGACTTCCTGATCCGCCACGGCTGGCTGACGCCGGAGCACCCCGACTACCTGGAGATCGTCCACGGCCTGCGCTGCAGCGCGGCGTGAGCGGCTCGCACGGCACGTCTCCGGACACTTTGTCGGCCGTCATGCCCGCGAAGGGGTGTAGGCGCTGATTTTGCGATTGGTGGCCGGTTTCGGCGTCCAGTCACTTTCCCCCACCGTCATCCCCGCGAAGGCGGGGATCCAGCGCTCGCGTCCGCGAGCCACATGAATCATATCGCCCCTGCCGGGGCTCGTCCTGGATCCCCGCCTTCGCGGGGATGACGGCAAAATGAGCGTCTGAACTGGTATCCGCGGCGAAACTTGGCGCCTATGGGGGCAAGCCCGGCCGTGACGATGACGAGAGAGCGGGTGTGTCAGCGCTTCGGCGCGACGGCATCAACCCGGCTTCGGCGGTTGACGGGCCCACGGGAATCGCTTGAAGACATTCACGCGGTTGGGTGAATGAGAGCGTTGAGGTAATCGGTTGACCAAGAAGCCATTTTTCGACGCACCTTGAGGG
>NZ_JBOZRT010000012.1:0-12282 GCF_050789165.1 Azospirillum sp. | reverse complement strand
GTGCACGGTGCCGACCAGCACGTCCACCTTGTCCTTGACGATCAGCTTGGCCGCGTTGTCCTTGGCCTTGGGCGGCGACGACTCGTCGTCCACCCGGGCGAACTCCACCTCGACCCCGCCGAGCGTCTCACCCAGCTCGGCCAGGCGCAGCTTGAAGCCGTCGGTGATGTTGTTGCCGAGCAGCGAATAGCTGCCGCTGTAGGGCAGCATCAGGCCGACCCTGATGCGCGCCGGCGCCCCGATGGCGACGCGCGGCAGGCCGGCGGCCGCCAGTCCGGCGGCCGACGTGGCGAGGAACTGGCGGCGGTTGACGATCGACGGAGCAACGGACACGCGGCGTCCTCCCTTATCGTGATGCCCTTTGCCTGACGGCACGGCGTGCCGTCCGCGGTGAAGTCCCGAAGCGACCGTCCGGGAGCCTTGCACGCTTTCGGCGGGGCAAGTGCGGCAGGTGGGTGGATGATACACATGGACAAACCAGCAAACAAGTACCAGAATGCTGTTATTGGGGCTGTCGAGCTGATGATCGAGGTCCGCAGCCCATCATCACGGGGTCGTCCGGAGCATGGCATCAGCGGCGAATTCGATGGCGAACCAGGGGCTTGGGCGAACGCCCCACCCCCTGCCGCCAGCCCGCTCAGATGTACTGGCCGGAATCGACGCGAATCACCTCGCCGGTGACGCAGCGCGCGGCGTCGGACAGCAGGAACAGCACGGCCGCCGCGATGTCCGCCACCTCCGGCAGTCGGGTCAGCACCGCCTCGTCGAGCGCCTTCTGCCGGACCTCGGGGGCGAGCGCGAGCGTCATCTCGGTCAGCACCATGCCCGGCGCCACCGCGTTGACGGTCACCCCCTTCGGCCCCAGCTCGCGCGCCGCCGTCTTGGTCAGGCCGACCAGCCCGGCCTTGGAGGCGGCGTAGTTCGCCTGCCCGAACTTGCCGCGCAGCCCGTTGATCGACACCACGTTGACGATGCGCCCATAACCGGCCTCGACCATGCCCGGCGCCAACGCGCGCAGCACGGTGAAGGCGCCGGTCAGGTTGACGTCGAGCACCGAGCGCCACTCCTCGTCGCTCATCTTCAGCAGGCTGCGGTCGCGGGTGATGCCGGCGTTGTTCACCAGCAGGACAGGCGGCTTCGGCAGCCGCGCCGTGGCGGCGGCGACGCTGGCGGAATCGGCGATGTCGACCTCGTGGAAGGTCAAGCCGTCTTCCGCCGCCCCCACCCGATCCACCGACGCCGCGCGGTCGAAGACGTGCACGTCGGCGCCGGCTTTGCGCAGCGCCTCGGCAATGCCGCGACCGATCCCGCGCGCACCACCGGTAACCACCGCCACCCGATCGGCAAAGCAATAACGATCATCACTCATGACAATCTCCAGATCATTCCGTATTCATATGCTCAATAAAAGCATGCATTCCGGACCACATCAACATGAATCAATGAAATAATTTGCAGTTCTGCGGTAATTGTTTTTGGAATTTGCGTTTTATCGAGCGCAGTCCATTGCGATAACTTTGGAAGAGGATGATTTGCCCATGACCAGACAGCCGAACATCCGATTGCTCGGGGCAGCGGATCTCGAGCGCATGGTGGACATCGACAAGGCGGTCACCGGACGCGGGCGGCGCGGCTTTTACGAGAAGCGCTTCGCCACCTCCGCCGGCGCGCCGCAGGATTTCATCGGGCTGGCCGCCGAGCAGGACGGCACGGTGCTGGGCTTCGTGCTGGCCCATCTGCTGACCGGCGAGTTCGGCATGACCGCGCCGGTCGGCGTGCTGGACGCCATCGGCGTCGATCCGGCGGCCCGGAGCTCGGGCATCGGCCAGCGCCTGCTGGGCGGGCTTGAACAGGCGCTCGCCAACCGCGGCGTGGCGGCGGTGCGCACCGAGGCGAACTGGACGGAGCACAGCCTGGTCAGCTTCTTCGCGGCAACCGGTTTCCACCTCGCTCCGCGCCTGCTGCTCGACCGCAGCGCCGGCACGCCGATCGAGGAGGAGGGCGAGGATGGATTGCTGGCGCGCGACCGCGTGGCCATCCGTTCCATGACCGAGGACGATCTGGCGGCGCTGGTGCGCATCGATCGCCACATCACCGGCCAGGATCGCAGCGCCTACTACGCCCGCAAGGCCAACGAGATGCTCAAGCACTCGGGGGTGCGGGTGTCGCTGGTGGCGGAGGTGGGCGGCACCCCGGTCGGCTTCGTGATGGCCCGCGTCGATTTCGGCGAGTTCGGACGCACCGAGCCGGTCGCCGTGATGGACACCATCGGCGTCGATCCGGCCAACCGCTCGCGGCACGTCGGCCAGGCCCTGCTGTCGCAGCTGCTGACCAACCTGCGCTCGCTGCACGTGGAGCGAATCATCACCGACGTCGCCTGGAACGACTTCGCGCTGCTGCGCTTCCTTGAGCGCAACGGCTTCACCATGGCGCAGCGCCTCAGCTTCGTGAAGCCGCTGGACCGGGCGTGATGCCGCGTCCCCTCCCCTGGCGCCCGCGCGCCAGGGGAGGCGGACCGCCATCCCATGACGTTGAACCGGACACGCAAAAAAGCCCCTCCACCCACGGGGGGCGGAGGGGTTGGAGGGGTCTGTCGTTAGGGGGACGCTCAGCGCATCAGGAGTGCAGGCGCTGGTACTTGGCCTGCAAGGCGTCGCGACTTTCGCGACGGTCCGGATCGTCGATGATGCACTCGACGGGACAAACGGTGCGGCACTGCGGCTCGTCCTCGGCGCCGACGCACTCGGTGCACAGCTCGGGATCGACGACGTAGACCGAGGACCCCTGGGCGATCGCCTGGTTCGGGCACACCGCCACGCAGGCGTCGCAGGAGATGCATTCGTTGGTGATCAACAGGGCCATTGTCGGTCTCCCTAACTGGCGAGCGCCAGCGTCTGCCGGCCGTACAGCTTCTCGTGGCGGAAGGCGCCCCACAGCGCGGCGCCGATGGCGCCGGCGTAGATCGAGTCCTCGTGCGCGCGGACGTCGAGGTTGATCTTCTCGGTCACCATCGCCTCGCGCAGCGCCGCCACCAGCCCGGTGTCGAGCGCCAGCCCGCCGGTCATCAGCACCACGCCGTCCACCGCCCCGACCGCCTTCAGCAGCTTGGCGAGGCGCACCGCCATCGACACGTGGATGCCCTTCAGGATGTTGGCCGCCGAGATGCCGCGGCTGACCATGTTGATGACGTCGGTCTCCGCCAGCACGGCGCAGATCGAGGACACCTTCTCCGGGTCGTCGGCCTGCTGGGACAGCGTGCCGATCTCGTCCTGGGCGATGCCCAAGTAGCGGGCGATGTTCTCCAGGAACTGCCCGGAGCCCGACGCGCACTGGCTGGTCATGCGGTAGGACAGCACCTTGCCGCGCTCGTCCACCGCGATGGCGCGGCCGTGCAGGGCGCCGATGTCGAGCGCCGCGCGGGCCTGCGGCTCCAGGTAGATGGCGCCGCGGGCGTGCGTGGTCATCGAGTAGAAGTGGCCGGTGTGGAAGTCGAGGTTCTCGCCCTCGCCCGTCGTCGCCACGTAGGCGACGTCGGCGCGCTTCAGGCCGGCTTCCTTCAGGAGATTGTCGTAGCACTCCTCGGCCAGCTGGTAGGGGTCGCGCTGGCGGATGCGCTCCAGCGAGCGCCCGAGCCAGACGGTCTTGCCGTCCTGCGACTGGAACAGCACCGTCTTGACGCAACCGGTGCCGATGTCGATGCCTGCGGTGATGGTCATGGGCGTGTCCTCCCTTGTCAGTTCATCACCGCCCGCTGGGCGAAGGCCGCCCCCCCCAGCGCACCGGTGTAGATGGAGTCCGGATCGATGTTGATGGTGACGTCGCCGTAGTTTTCCTTGATCAGCTTCTTCAGCTCGCGCACCGCCGCCTCGTTCTTGGCGACGCCGCCGGTGAAGGTGAACTGATCGCGGATGCCGCCCGAGCGCGAGATGATCGACATGGCGCGCAGGATGATGGCGCGGTGCAGGCCGGCCAGGATGTCCTCGCGCTTCTCGCCGAGCGCCAGACGGTCGCGCAGCTCGGCCCCGGCGAACACCGTGCAGGTCGAGTTGATGCGCACCGAGCGGGTGGATTTCATCGCCAGCGGCCCCAGTTCGTGCAGGCCCATGTTCATCTCGTCGGCGATGTAGCCGAGGTAGCGGCCGCAGCCCGCGGCGCAGCGGTCGTTCATCTGGAAGTTCTCGACGATGCCGTTGGGATCCACCTGGATCGCCTTGGTGTCCTGGCCGCCGATGTCGAGCACGGTGCGCGTGTCGCCGAACATGATGTGCGCGCCAAGCCCGTGGCACAGGATCTCCGAGCGGATGTGCTCCTTGGGGAACGGCAGGCGGACGCGGCCATAGCCGGTGCCGACCACGTAGGTCTCCTCCAACGGGATGCCCAACGCGGCGCGGACCGGGTTGCGCACCAGTTCCGCCTCGATGCCGGTGCCGTCGGAGGTCAGCGCGCTGTCCAGCGCGGTAAGGAACTTGCCTTCCATGCCGCCGCCCGGCGGGCGGTTCTCCACGTCGATGATCGACTTGTCGTAGACGTTGAGCAGCAGGTCGAAGGACAGCCCCGCCACCTTGCACACCTCGGTCGCCACCGCCATGAAGCGCGAGCCGGCGATGTCGCGGAAGAAGTCGGAGCGACGCTTGGCGTCGCGGCCGAAGATCTCCAGGGATTCGTCGCGCAGCCGGCGGAACACCTCGGCCAGCACCTCCTGGATCGCCGCCTCGCGGCCGGCGAAGCGGGGCCCCGCGATGTTGCGGATGCAGGTCTCCTCCAGGTCGTTCAGCTGCTCGATGAACTGGACGCGGCGGAAGTGGCGCTCCAGGTCGGACAGGAAGACGTCCACCTTGCCGGACAGCGCCGGCACACCGGCCAGCCCGCGGCGGAACAGCGTGAAGCGCGTGTCGATCAGCGCCTCCTGCTTGGAGACCGCGGCCGCCGTGTCGTAGTTGGAGCGCGAGTTGGTGATGCCGCGGCCGAGCACCGCGCAGTTCTCGTCCATGACCACCGCCTTGGTGGTCGTGGAGCCGAGGTCGATGCCGATGAAGCACTTCATGGGACGTCCACTCCCGATACGTTGTTTCTTCCCCTCTCCCCCCTGGGGAGAGGGATAGGGTGGGGGGGTCTGCATTGCGGACGTTCGCGGTCCCCCGCCGTCCCCCTCACCCAACCCTCTCCCCCGGAGGGGAGAGGGCTTCATGGCTTACGCGGCGGTCGCCAGCGCGCGGCGCTTCTGGTCGATCATCTGGAAGTAGCTTTCCAGGCGGTTCTTGACGTTCGCGGCCGAGAAGTAGCGCGGGTCCACCAGGTCGGTCTCGATGAAGGCGCCGGGCTTGCCGGTGCGCTTCTCGATCTCGCGCATCATCAGGAGCTGGCCGGCGGAGAAGCTGTTGCAGCTCTTGATCGAGTTGATCAGCAGGCCGTCGGCCTCGTACTCGTTGATGTACTTCTCGAGCAGATCGACGCGCTGCGGCAGGTTGCGGTTGGTGTAGCAGCCCAGGCAGTAGTCGGCGAGGCTCTCCAGCGGGTGGTCCGGGTCGTGCCGGAAGCCGAGGTCGTACATGCCGCCGACCTTGGTGTAGGTGGAGGCGACGACCACCGCGCCCTCGTCGTAGAACATCTTCCAGAAATCACGGAAGCTGGTCCAGTTGGGCGGCCCCTCGACCACCAGCCGGTACTTCTGCTCCTTCATCTCGCCTTCCGGCGTCAAGGGCCCGAGGCCCAGGCGCATGCGCTCCTCGATCTCGGCGCGCAGCAGGCGGTAGTACTCGACCGCGTCCTCGGTGCCGCGGAAGGCGGTGAAGATCGGGCCGATGTAGTAGACGCCGCCGAAATAGGCGTCGATCGGCGTCGGCTTGTTCTTCGCCGTCTCCAGAACCCACACCAGGTTGTCCTCGGCCTTGGCCGAGCGGCGCAGGTTCTCGCGCAGGCGGTCGATGTCGAACTTCACCCCCGACACCTTCTCCAGCGCCGGGATGACGTCCTCCTTCAGCTGCTTGACGATGTAGTCGCGCATGTTCTGCGTCGTCTTGCCGTCGCCCTGGTAGGGCACGTGCAGCATGACGGTCGGGCAGTTGTACTCGGCGCGCAGCAGCTCGAACCACTTCATGAAGGTGAAGCAGCCGGTGTAGCTCAGCAGCAGCAGGTCGGGATCGGGCAGCGGCTTGCCGTTGGGGGCGAGGTTGCCGCGCGACATCATGCCGAGGTCGGCCTTGACGTAGGTGCAGACGTCCTCGGAATGGCCGCGCTTCTCGGCCTCGGTGATGTAGCCGCCCGAGAGCTTCTTCATCCCGTTCTGGATGGCGTTGATCTCCGGCAGGTTGTTGAGCATGTCGAAGCACATGATCAACTCGTTGAGGTTGCCGGGAACGAAGGTGGAGGCCACCTTGCGGCCATGATCCCTGGTGCTGGTGAGAAGATCGTAGTTGTTGGCGATCATCTCCTTCTGCTTCAGCATCGAATCTTCTTTGATGACGTCGTGCGTGCTCATGCGGCGCTCCACAGCTTGATGGAGTCGGCAAAGGTGCCGGCCTGTTCGCGGATGGGCTGCATCTGCCCGGAGTTCTCGGCGTACTTGAAGGAGATGTACGGGATGCCGTGCGCCTTCAGCTTGGCCTGCAGCATCGGCCGCTCGAGCAGCGCCGGGTCGCAGAAGCTGGGGGCGGCGAAGATGACGCCCTCGGCGCCCTTCTCGCGCACCGACCGGATCAGGTACTTGCCCTTCTCCCCCTCGTCCGGCTGGTACTTGGCCGAGGTCTCGGCCGAGCGGTGCAGGAACGCGGAGGCAAGGTTGGCGAGCGGGTCGCCGGCCGTCGGCACGTCGTCCAGCAGCCAGCGGTTCACCAGCATGAAATCGTCGTCGACGATGTAGCAGCCGGCCATCTCGATGGACTTGATGAGGTTGAGCGGCGGCTGCTCGCAGAAGGCGCCGTTCAGCACGACGCGGCAGTTGTCGCGCATCGGCCGGTCCTCGGCCTTGGCGGCGGCGAGGTAGTCCTTCATCAGCTGCGTGTGCTCCTCGACCGGCAGCACGTTGCCGGCCCGCATCAGCAGGTAGACCTCGGACGACGGGGCCTTCCACGGCGTGGCGGCGCGGAACGCGTAGACCTCGCGCACCAGCCGCCGGTTCTCGTTGTAGACCTCGATGGAGGCGCGCAGCGCCTCGTCGGTGATCCTGGCGCCGCCCAGGTGCTCCAGCCCCTCGCGGAGTTCCCGCAGCTCCTCGATGTAGTAGTTGCCGCCGACCTCGTCCTTGTAGTTCTGCGGCGTGTCGAAGAACCGCGTGTAGACGTTCGGGAACAGCAGCTTCCACATGCCCGACAGGTTGCGGATGACGTCGCAGACGAACGGGAACAGCATGCCGTCGGCGAAATCCAGCTTGCCGGTGATGCCCAGCTCCAGCGTCGAGCGCGGGATTCGGCAGATGTAGCTCTGGTAGTAGGCGTCGCCGTGGATGACCTCCATGTTCTCACCGCCGCCGAGAATGCCGAGCGGCAGCATGTTGGCGGCGTGGATCAGTTCACGGGGGACGTAGATCGGCATGTAGCCGATGACCTTGCGGCCGGGGGCCGCGTTCTTCCAGGCGCGCGCGGCGGTGAAGTCCAGGTCGTCGAAGAGATCCTGGCAGCGCTGCACGATGGCAGCGGTGCTGTGCGGGGTTGCGGGCATCAACGGTCCTCCCAGTGGGCGGCCCGCTTGTCGAGGAACGCCGTGAGCCCTTCCACGGCGTCGCGCGTCGACATCAGGCCGTCGATGTAGAGTGTCTCGGCGCGGGCGAGCTTGCTGCGCACCCGCTCCACCATGTCCTGTCGGCTGGCCGCCACCGCGAAGCGCAGCGACGAGGCCGAATGCTTGGCGACGTGCGCGTCGAACCACGCCAGCGCCGCGGCCTCGGGGTCGTCCGCCACCGCGTTGAGCAGGCCGCTGTGCGCGGCTTGCCCGGCGTCGATGCTGCGGCCGGAGAACAGCAGGTCCTCGGCCAGCGCGCGGCCCATGCGCTCCGGCAACAGGCAGGAGGCGGCCGGGGCGAAGACGCCCAGCACGATCTCCGGCTGACCGAACTTCGCGTCCGGCGACGCGAACAGCAGGTGCCCGCTCGCCGCTACCTCCAGCCCGCCGCCCAGGCACTGCCCCTTGATGGCGACCAGGATGGGCACCGGGTAGGCGACCATGCGCAGGACCAGCCGGTGCAGCGCCGCCAGCATGCCCTTGAAGCTCTCGGGCAGATGCTCGTGCACGCTGGCGCCGAAGCTGAAGTGCGGCCCCTCGTGGTCGAGCAGCACGGCGCGGATGGCAGCCTCGCCCTGCGCCCTGGACAGCGCCGTATCCAGGGCGGCGATCATCGCCGCATCGACGATGTTGGCCTTCGGCTGGGCGAGGCGCAGCCGCAGCAGGCGGCCGTCGCGCTCGCGCCAGACCTTCAGGGGCCCAGGGGAGGAAGGTTCGGACATCACGCCGTCTCCCTGGCGCGGGCGGCCGGGGCGCGGGCGGCCGGCATCAGGCTCTCGGTCAGCTCCGGCGTCCACGGCGCGGCGTTTGCCAGCGCCTGACGGAGCGCCACGAAGTCGATCTCGCGGTCCTCCTTGGTGCCCTCGTTGAAGGCGCGGAAGCCGGCGCGCGCCTCGGTCATCATGTTGAGGGCCAGCCAGGCGCGCGAGTTCTCCTTGTTGGCGTTCCACGCCTCCAGCTTCGGCTTGCGCAGCTCCTCGATGGTCTTGGTGGTGCAGTCGGGGAAGGTCAGCAGCAGCTTGGAGCACAGCGCCTCGACCGCCTCGTCGAGCAGCGACAGGTCGACCGTGCCGCGCTTCATCAGCGCCTTGGCCTCCGACAGCGCGTCGCCGGTCTTGGGCTCGCCGTGGACGATGCGGCCGTACTCGTCGAGGTAGCGGTCGGTCCACACCAGCGGGTTGGCCACCCAGGCGCCGTCCACCTTCAGCGCCGGGACGACGCCGGTGATCATGCCCTCGCGGTAGGCGCGGTGCGCCGACCAGGGCTCGCACAGCACGCCGGATTCCATGGCGCGCTCGTTGCCGACCAGCACGGGAAGGAAGTCGGTGGCGCCGCCGATCGGGGCGGAGCCGTGCTTCGGGCCGGCCTGGCCGAAACGGGCCATGTCCTGCGCGACGGTGAAGTCGCAGGCCATGCCGATCTCCTGCCCGCCGCCGATGCGCATGCCGTTGACGCGGCAGATCACCGGCTTGTCGCAGCCCAGAATGGCCGAGACCATGTCGTTGAACAGCCGCATGTACTGCCGGTATTCCTGCGGGTTGCCGGCGTAGTACTCGGCGTACTCCTTGGTGTTGCCGCCGGTGCAGAAGGCCTTGTCGCCGGCCCCGGTGAACACCACGCAGGCCACGTCGCGGGCGTTCGACGCCTCGCGGAAGGCGAGGATCACCGCCTTCACCATCGCGGTGGTGTAGCTGTTGAACTGCGACGGGTTGTTCAGCGTGATCCAGGCGTTGTACAGGCCGGGCGCGACGCTGCCGTCCGGGCGGCGGGCCGGTCGCTTCTCGAACAGCACGCTTGGTGCCGGGCCGTTGTACTCGCAGGCGGCGAGGTCGTGGTTCTTCATCGGTGTCTCCTCCCGTTACGCCGCCGGCACGAGGATGGCGCGGCGCTTGAGGCGGCGCGCGTGGGCCTCGTGGAAGACGTGGTTGATGTCGTTGAGCGGGTGGCGCTCGATGAACGGCGCCAGCTTGATGCGGCCGTCGAGCACGAGGTCGAGCGCCGCCGGGTACAGCTCCGGCGGGCACCCCCAGTTGCCGAGCGCCCGGGCATGGAAGGCCATGAGGTTGGACAGGCGGATCTCAACCTTGTCCATGGTGAAGCCGACGACGCACAGCGTGGCGCCGTGGACCAGCAGGTTGTAGGCGGTGGTCTGCCCGGCGCCGGTGCCCGAGCACTCGAGGATCACCCACTCGCGCTGGCCCAGGCCCTGGCTCTTGGCGAAGGCGCCGATCTCCTTCTTCAGCGCGCGCGGATCGAACTCGCGGACGTTGAGGGTCCGTGCCGCGCCGTAGCCGGCGACCGCGTCCAGCTTCTCCTGATCGACGTCGAGCGCCACCACCGTGGCCCCGAAGGCGGCGGCGACCTGCACGCAGTGGGTGCCGACGCCGCCGACGCCGATCACGATGGCGAGCTGCCCGGGCGCCACGCCCGCCTGCAGCACCGCCTGATAGGGCGTGGTCACCGCGTCGGCGACCACCGAGACGTCGGCCAGCTCCAGCCCCGCCGCGGCGAGCCGCGCCTCGTCCACCGGGCACAGCCCCCGGGCCGGCACCACGACGTGGCTGGCGAAGCCGCCCTGGATGTCGTTGCCGGGCATCTTCTGGTTCGGGCAGATCGTCCCCTTGCCGCGCCGGCACAGGTCGCAGTCGCCGCAGGGAATCACCGCCGGAACGACCACCGCCTTGCCCAGCCAGGACTCGGCCCCGGCCCCCGTCCGCGTCACGCGGCCGGAGATCTCGTGCCCGAGCGCCAGCGGCAGCGGCTGGTTGGTGCGCACGCCGTCGTAATAGTAGCCGAGGTCCGTGTGGCAGACGCCGCATCCGGCGACCTGGACCACCACCTCGCCCGACCCCGGAACGGGATCCATCGGAACCTGCGCCATCGGTTCGCCCGCGGCGGTCATCACCCAACGATGCGGCGACACGCTCGTCTCCTCCGTGTTCGGGTTCCTTGTGGGGGCCGCCGCGCTCCAGTCCCGAGCGGGCCGCGGGCTCGCCCGCATCAATTACGCATAGGAGTACCGAATTACCGATTTACGGTCAAGCGCATTTTGCGCCCACGCGATCATCCGCCTTCCCACCTATAATCCGCTGGGTCTCTAAGCCATGCCAAACACCGGCCGCGGCGCGGCGCGGCCCGCCTTCACCCGGAATCACCCGATGCTGTTCGATGAGCGGTTCATCGACACCGCGCACGCCCGCGGCGCGGTGTCGGCGCTCGGGTTTGCAGCCCGGCGCGACGGAGAGGCGTCAGCCGCCGAAAAGCGGGACGGCCCCCTCGGTCTTCGGTGACGTCCGTTGCGGGTGCCGCTCCGCCGCGATCAGCTTCAGCATGGTCGCCACGGAAATGGAACTGAGCGTCACCCGGGTGATGTCCTCGATCTCTTCCAGCACGCTGCCCAGGACCCGGCCCTCGGGCGTCGCGTCCGCCGCCTCGCGCCCGCCGTCGCCGGACGAGTCGACGTCCTCGAATAGGCGAATGAGATCGAGGAGCGTGATGCGCTTGGCGTTGCCGACGAAGCGATAGCCGCCGCCGGCGCCCCGCACCGCCTCGACCAGGCCGGCCCGGCCCAGCGAGCGCAGCACCTTGGACAGGTGGTTGACCGAGATTCCGAAGCGGTCGGCGATCTCGGTCGCCGAAAACTGCCGGTCCGGATCGGACGCCAGTTCGAGGATGGCGTACAGCGCCAGGCGCGTGGCTACCTGCAGTCTCATCGTCAAAGGCTCTTTTCGAGTTCGATGAAGGGCCCCGCCCGCATGCCCTGGCTGCGGAAGAAGGACGTCAGCAGCGTCTGGTCCTTGCGGACCATCGTGCGCACCGTGCTCACGCCCGCCAGACGGAAGCAGGCGCAGATGGTGTCGACCAGAAGCGACGCCACCCCCTGCAGCCGGGCGTCCGGCTTCACGTTGACCGCAAAGATCCAGCCGCTCGGCGACGAGCCGAACTCCCAGGCGCGGATCTCCCCGACGATGAAGCCGACCGGCGTGTCGCCGCTTTCGGCGATGATGAAGAAGCGGTCCAGGCGGTTCTTGCCGTACCACTCGTACTGCTCTTTCCAGTACTGCTCCTTCACGAGCCCGGTGATCTCGGCGTCCAGGGCGATCACGACCGGGAGGTCGGACGGCTCGGCCGGACGGGTGCTCAGCGTCGCTTCGGCGGCGGCGGCGTTCCGGGGCGGCATGTCTGCACTCCTGTCGACGATCACGCGAAGGGGACCAGAGCCGCGTGGTTTAGAGAACTTCCTCATCCGAGTACACCATACATAGTAGACACGCACCATTCCGGCAACGCTGTTCGGCACCGCGCCGCCACGGCGCCGGGCCGTTCCCTGATGAAGGCCCTTGAGCCCCGCGTTTAAATAGGTATAATCGTACCACTTTGCTATAATTAGCGACGCCGGGCGCCGCAGGGTGCCCCGGCGGTGAAGGGCGCTTGAAAGGGGATAGCCCATGTTCAGAGATTCGGCCACCATAGCCTTTGTTGGCAGTGGCGGTGCCGGCGTCATGACGGCCGGCCAGATGCTGCTCGACGCGGCGGCGAGCGTGGGGTGGTACGGCCTCATGTCGC